>JABDBX010000012.1 GCA_013288445.1 Bacteroidota bacterium | reverse complement strand
GCTCACTTAGGTAGCTGGGAACTAAGCTTCTCTACCGGAGTGGCTATATGGTCGGAAGAAACGTGTAAAATATATGGACTTTCACCGGAAGACAACATCCAGTCGTATCAGTCGTGGGTGTCCTTTATTCATCCTGATGACCTGGAATACGTACTGGGCGTAACTAAGGAGGCTGAAAAGGCATTTAGAGGTTCGGCTTTTCATCACCGTATCTTACGAAAAGATGGTACAGTAAAGCAGGTTTTTTCCGAGGCCCATATTGAATTCAGTGATGACGGCAAGCCTATTGCGCTATATGGTATAGTCCATGATGTTACGGACATGAAAGAGGTGGAAATGGCGCTCAACCAATCTGAGACAAACCTGGGGATGATCATGGATCTTATTCCCCAAAGTATTTTTGTGAAGGATTATTCCGGGAAGTTTGTTTTTGTAAATAAAGCGTTTGCATCTTTATACGGGCTGTCTCCACAGGCATTCATTGACAGGTCGGTTCGTGAGATGATGCCAGTAAAAGATGAGGCTGATCACGTGTTGCAGCAAGACCGGGAAGTGATCTCATCGGGTGAAACTAAAACAATACCGGAGTTTGTTTTTACAGATCATAGTGGTAACGTACGCTTATTTTACACCGTAAAAGTTCCGTTCACGATACCAGGTACGAACGAAAAGGCCGTGTTGGGGATTGCAATGGATATTACCGAACAGAAAAATGCGGAAGCTGAACGCGGGAAAATAATCGCAGATATAGTACAGCGGAGCAAAGACCTGGAGCAGTTTTCTTACATTGTATCCCATAATTTGCGGGCGCCGGTCGCCAACATTATGGGCATAGCAGAGGTTGCGATGCTCCCCGGTCTTAAAAAGGAAGATGAAATAGAACTCATGGAAGGTTTGTCGGGTTCTGTGAAAAAATTGGACGAAGTTATTTTGGATCTGAACTATATTTTGCAGATAAAGCAGGGTATCACCGAGCGGCGGGAAGAGGTGAAATTTTCCAGTATTTTAAGTGACATTTTGCTGAGTATCGATAATGTCATCAGACTGGAAAAGGTAATAGTTGAAAGCGACTTTAGCGCCGCCGACGAAATGCTTACTATAAAAAGCTACATCTACAGCATTTTTTTCAATCTCATTGCCAATAGCATTAAATACAGGAGACCGGGTATTCCGCCCGTTATTGAAATTACAAGCGCCCGTAATGAAGAAAAAACGGAACTCGTCTTTAAGGATAATTGCCTTGGGATAGACCTTCAGAAAAATGGCCATGAAGTTTTTGGATTGTACAAGCGCTTCCATACATCGGCCGAGGGAAAAGGAATGGGGCTCTTTATGGTAAAGACGCAGGTGCAAACGCTTGGGGGCGCTATTCATATTGCCAGCGAAGTAAATAACGGAACTGAATTCAGAATATCATTTTAGAAATCATAGCTAAACGACCATGTTGTGAAAAAAAGGCGACTTCCTGATTTTATAATCATTGACGATGACCCGATCAATAATATGGTCTGCAACCGGATCATACAATTGACCATTGACGAAGCAATTGTAAATGCATTTACAGAACCCACCGATGGGCTTGAATTTATGCTCAATACCTATTCCGGTGACGATGCCAATGATGCGGTTCTTTTTCTGGATATCAATATGCCGTTGAATGGCTGGGAAGTGCTGGATATGATCGAAGGTTTCCCTGAAGTGGTGAAAGGCCGGATAAAGATATTTATGTTGTCGTCTTCTGTAAACCCAAGCGACAAAGAAAAGGCGGGCAGTAACCCATTAGTCTCTGGTTATATACCCAAGTCTTTATCGCAGGAAAAGCTAAAAGAATTTTTCCCGGACATGGTGAAAACGGAATAGAAGTAGCGAGGTGATGATATTTGTTGAAGATTCCAATCCCTGCTATCTTTATAGCCGCAAAGGAGACTTTTTATGGCGCAATCGAAGAATAGCTTTTCATTATCTGATACCCATATGCTGGAACAATTAAAGCTGGCAAGGGTAGCTATAGTACATACCGAATGGAATGACAAGATAGTACGTGAGCTGGTAAATGGCTGCGAAGGCATCATTCACCGTTTTACGGGCGATATTACGGATAATGTGCGGGTGCCGGGTTGTTTCGAGTTGCCTTTTGGTTGCAGGCAGGTTTGGGAAAAGCATAAAGACAAACAAGTGAAGCCCGAAGCCATTATTGCATTCGGCGCAGTGATACGGGGTGGTACGCCCCATTTCGATTATGTGTGCCGGGCCGTGACAGATGGCATTTTGCAGCTAAATATGACCTTGCCAATACCTGTTATTTTCGGTGTGCTGACGCTGGACAACGAAGATCAGGCATGGGAACGCCTGGGTGGGGAGCATGGCCACAAAGGCGAGGAAGCCGCAGTTACCGCACTGAAGATGATACAGCTTTGCCGGGGAAACGGATAGCCACAAAGTCATTTGATTAAGGGTTGTCATCCAAAACGTAATGTGGTCTGACTGCTGAAGGAGCGGTACTCACCGCATTACTAACATTATACTTTGCACGGCATAATTTTGTGCATTTTTGAAATGGCGGGCAGCCCTGCAAGGCAATGTCATTAAGTTAAGAAAAGAATCGCGCTGGGCGATGCTGAAGGCATCTAACGTTTATAGAAAACCGGATACAAAATGAGTGACGATGCCGAAGGTATCGAACTACGTTTACTGGGATGATCTCTTAACTTAATGACATTGCCTGCAAGGGTGTAATCTAATAGCGATGGGCATCGCCCATCGAACTCGCGCAGGACGCATACCGATCCGGCAAAATGCTCTAAAGCATCCCATTTGCAGTATAGCTTCTCATTTAAGTTAGGACATTGCGGATAGGCCCTACAAATTCTTATACTTTCGGTTGTTTATTAACGCACTGATGCCCCATAATGCACCGCCTGTAGCTATCAGTATCAGCAGCGGCAATGCTATAGACTGGATATTTCCATCGCGGAGTATTACCTGGTTCACGGCCTCCAGCGACCAGTGAAGCGGCGAAGCGAGGGCCATAAGCTGCATACTGTGCGGCAATATTTCTATAGGCACCCATATACCGCCAATGGCCGAGAGAATGATGATGGACACGGAGCCATAAGGCAATGCCTGGGTAATGGTTTTAAACACGGTGCCTGCAAAAATGCCGTAAGCAGTTGCCGCAAAACCTATACAAAGCGATACCGGCAATAGCAGCCAGGAGTGCAGCCCGGGATACAATGCCGGTAAGCCAAATAGCGGCATGGCCCAGAGCCCTACACACAGCATACACATAAATTGCAGCATACAGATGAGGCTGTAAAATATGATCTTACCCATCACCACATAGCCGCCGGCATTAGGGATAAGCCCGATGCGCAGCGCACTCCCGTCTTCCCGCTCCTTAATGATATGCCCGGCTATAGGGATGCAGATGAAGAACATACCGAATATGGCCCATGCAGGCACATTGTGCTGAACGGAATTGATGTGCATTGTTTCCTTTCCCCGGTTATTGAGCGGCTCTTCCTTTACGCCTATTCCCTGCATTATCTTTTTCATATCGTCCATATTGGCGTCAGTGGCAGCGCTGGCTCCATTGCTAAGCATGGAAAGGCGCTGCATGAGGATATTGGTGCATGAATAGGTAATGTATTTATCAAGCGCAGTGGTGATCGTGGCGCGGAAAGCAGGCTTTGAGACTGGATCGAAAAATACATGAACGAACATCTGTGGGCGCAGCTCACGCGCGGGCATAGTGGGGCTCATGCCTATTTTTTGGGAGATATTGTTTACCACTATGTTGGCAGAATTTACAGCCTCAGCGGTAATACCGGCAGGCAGTGTTATGCCTATCTTGTACTTGCCCTCACTGAGCAGTTGTTTCAGTTGTGCCTCTGTCATGGGCTGGCCATTGAGGCTGTCAATGATGTGAAAGTTTTTGCTGTGTTTCAGGCCATCGGTTATTTGCCGTGCCAGGCTGCCCTGGTCATTATCGGCCAGCAGCAGATCGAACTTTAGTTCCTGGTAATCCCTGAATGGCGCGTCTTCTATCAGCGCCATCACGATGATGAGCGCCACCGGCATCACCAGCAGCAGCAGCAAACCCGACATATCGCGCCGCATCAGTTGCCATTCTTTTATTATTGTCGCTAATATTTTTCTCATTGTCAGGTCCGTCTATTCATCGGTTGGGGTGTCCCTTACCACACGCCCGGTATAATGCAGGAACACATCCTCCAATCGTTTGCAATTGGTGGTGCTTTTTATCAGGTCTTTTGGCGCCCCGTTTATTACAAATTTTCCCTCATCTACTATCACCACATCGTCACAAACCTGCTCGGCCTCGTCCATCAGGTGCGATGTGTACAATATAGTTTTGCCCTGGTTCTTGTATTCTTTCATGAACTCCAGGATCATGGCTCTCGACTGCACGTCCACCCCGGCGGTTGGCTCATCGAGCACCAGCAGGTCGGGCTCATGGAGCAGGGATGCAATGATATTTGCCCTGCGCTTCATACCGCCGCTGTATGCTTTTATTCGTTTGTCGGCATGTTTGTCTAATCCAAAGCGTTCCAGCAGATACCTGATACGGTTGGCAAGCATATTGCTTTCCAACCCATAAAGCCGACCGATGTACAGGAGGTTTTCGTTTGCGGTAAGGCTTTCAAACAATGCTATCTGCTGGGGCACAAGCCCTATGAACCGTCGTATGGAATCCATCTCCTTCATGCAATCCATCCCAGATATAATTGCTGTACCGCTATCGGGTTTCACCAGTCCGCAAAGTATGTTTATAGTGGTTGTTTTACCCGCGCCATTGGGTCCCAGCAGCCCCACTATTTTTTTTGGAAGCACGAAAAAAGAAAAGCCATCCAACGCCGGCGTAATAGCTCCTTTATATTTTTTATGTATATCCCTGATCTCTATTGCAAACATTATTCTTATGCAAATTAAAACTTACGTCTCTTTGAAGCACTTACTAATTTCACGCCAACTTTCTCTAATTATGGTAACTCAGGTCATTGACTACTTTTTCCGGTAGTTGCGGCAGCAGGTGCCGGGGCAACAGGAACGAAGTAAGCTCGGCCAGTTCTTTGAACACATAATGGCTATCTGCCGCCCCGCGAAGGTATTCGGCACCAGAGCTTCCTCCAGTACCCACCCGCTTGCCAATGGTACGCTGTACCATATGTATATGCCTGTGCCGCCACATAGAAAGCGATTCGTCTATTTCTAAAAGTGTGGTGAGCAGTTCATAGGGCAACTGCAGCAGCGGGTGATCGCGGTACAACATTATGAACAGCGCATTCCTGCTGGCGTCTGCGCTGAAAGCACGGCCTGCGGGGTATTCAGCATCATTCACAAATAGTGTGTCGAACATTGTAAGGTTCTGTTGTTCCATAGGGGAGAGGCTGCCGGCATACGCCTGCCGGTACATGTTCCAGAACGAACTGCCGGAATGATCTTGCCAGTAGGCTTCATTCTTCACAAATGGCATCCGTTCCAGCCAGTTGTTGAGGAGCGTAAGCAGTGATTGCTCCTCCTCTGCTTGCTTTACTCTGGCGATATCCTCGGGGGTTAGCTGCGACAGATAATATGCCTTGCCATACCGGTGCTCATAGTTAAGGCCCAGCGTTGCCTCAATTATCTTGAATTGTATGCTTTGAAAGCCGGATGCAGGGCGCAGCAGGTCGCGGAAATCAAGAAAATCGAGTGGCGTCATGGTTTCCAATACACCCATTTGCATTACGGCAACTTCCATTATGCCGCAAATGCGTTTCAGCCGGTGTACGCTATTATAGATGTCAGGGGTGTTATTATGAATATTCGGCTGCTTGAAAATATTCCTCACTATGCCCAGCTCATGGAGTATCTGTTTGAACCAAAGTTCATACGTCTGGTGGATGATGATGAATAGCATTTCATCATCTGCTTTTATGCCTTCTTTTGCGCTTTCGGGTTGTTGTGCGTTTAATATCTTGTTCAGTTGCAGGTATTCGCTGTAGTACACAGGCGGGCGTTCTCTCTTTTCCATGGGGTTAAATTACCGCTTTAATCCGAAAATCGTCACTTAAGGTTGGTTTTGTAGTGTTAGCACGGTATTTTTATGAACATTTTTTGTAACAAACCTGTGGTTATGAACAGCAATTTCTTACCGGCAATAAGCATGGCTGCTATAAACAAAGCAAATGAGTCGGCAGACATCAACGACCTGTATGACCTGCTGACCCAACCCCTGCACGAAGAACTTTACCACCGTAAAACATTCGATTTTCTTGATGACCTTTCGGACGGCCAGCAATTGCTCCTTACGTTCGATTATGTGCGTATCCAGGTAGGGCAGGGGGGCTTCATCCAGTTTATTGAGAATGGATATATAGGTCTGCTGCCCACCATGATAGAGCAACTTTATAAAATAGGGGGCAATGATATGGCGCAGGTGCTGGATGATGTGCTTAAAGTATTTGTGCTTAACCGGGAACTGCTCAGCAAGCCGAAAACAGTAGAGGAGTTTGCCCAACTTTATGACGAGCTTAAAGAATTTGAGATAATAGACGAGCGGTTCAATAAACTGAATGAGCCTACTGTAAAACTAATGCTGGCGTACGCAATGGCCCACGTCAACGAGTTTGCGCAGGTAAAGAAAGAGGGCGAATAAGCCACGCGATTTAGATTTGACGACTTTTCTTAGTTTTGAATTGATGATAGGGTTCCGTTATCATAGACTATGAGGGTCAATAATAGTTAACTTTTTGAGGTCTTTAAAGTCTTTCGTATTATTTGTGATAAGCGTTAATTGATAAACAATGGCCGTGGCTGCAATAATAGCATCTGCAAGTTTAAGCTTCCTTTGAATTCTACGGAGCTCAATCGCTTTTCTGGTAACGTCTTTATCAAGCGGCAAAATAGTTGCAAGATTTATGAAAGCTTCGATAAGCGTCATTTTTTCAGGTATTTCATGGTAAGTCAATACCTCTATTTCAACAGCTACCGAAATAATAAAATCTGCATTGATAACATTTTTTACAAATTCTTTTCCCGTTTCAGGTAGCCTTTCTGCAAACAAATGCGAGATAACGTTGGTGTCAATTAGAAATTTCTGTCCCATTCGTCGCGTATTTGCTGAATATGCTTGTCAAAATTTTCGCCTTCTTCCTTTGTTAGTATGCCGAAAAAATCAGAAGGCTTTTTCTTTGGCAAGATGGAAGTCGTTGTTTTTTTTACTTCGTCATCAATATAAAAGAGTACGTGAACTTCCTTCCCGATATAGTCAGCTGGTAAGGATACCGCCATATCAAAGTCTTGTTTTTGCGGGGTAACTACGGTTTGTATCATATGCATTATTTTATTGAGGCCGCACTGTATTTTTTTGCTAAGTTATATCTTTTTCTACACAGATATTGGTGCGAAAACAAACGGGTGCATTTCAAATCTTCCAGGTAAAAAAATCGTAACTTGTGCTTGAACCAAAACAATAAGTTATGACCAAGGAAGAATATCTGCAGGCTTGCGAGGCTCATTACGATAAACTTAAAGCGTTAGGCAAGTTGGATAATTTCTATGATTATGAGAAGACGTTCGTTTCCATTTGGCAGGGTATGGGGCGAGAAGTTTTTGAAAAAAGCATAGGCAGTGTTCCACGCAATGAGCGTAAAAAAAAACCTCACGACTCTGGGTTGGATAGAAGTTAATAACCAACATCCCTTCAGTACGGGTCACAATGGCTTTCAGATAAGCAGTTTGATGCAGGAGCAGATAGTTTATGTAGGTCATCTTGATTGTTATCAGAAAGGAAATGAGATTCTTGAAAAGCTTACATCAGTAAAAGTAAGTGCAAGTCAGATATATCGGGTTACAGATGCGTATGGTGAACAAATAGGCAAAACGACCGATCCCGGGGAAAGGACACTACCTCCGGTTATGGAAAATGAAGTCTTATATGTTGAAGCCGATGGCGGGATGATATTAACCCGTAAAGATGAATGGAAGGAGGTAAAAGTTGGCCGGTTGTTCAAATCAGGAGATTGTATTCATGCTGGCGAAAAGCCAGGCTGGATAAGGCATTCGCAATACAAAGCCCTTCTTGGGAATAGCAAGACCTTTTGTCAGCAGATGGAAGATATGATAGATGCTTACCGGGTGAACAACGAGAAGCTTGTATTCATTTCAGATGGCGCACCATGGATAAAGAATTGGATAGAAGATGCATACCCCCAAGCTATATCAATACTTGACTACTACCATGCAGCAGAACACCTTCATGGGTTTGCTGAAAAACATTTTAAAGACGAAAAGAAACGAAAGCGATGGACTGAAAAACAAAAAGAACTACTACTCCAAAGCAAAGTAGCAAACGTTATCAAAAATATCAAAAGGTTAAGTGACAGCAAGGAGGCATTGCAGCTTATTGAGTATTATGAATCAAACAAGCAACGAATGGACTACAGCAGATACAAAAAAATAGGCGCAGGCATTATGGGTTCAGGCGCAATCGAATCAGCACATAGAACGGTAGTCCAAAAGAGAATGAAATTATCAGGTCAGCGATGGTCAGGTGCCGGTGCTCAAAATATGCTTAACCTACGTGTCACAAGCATGAATGAACGATGGGATAAAATCATCGCATTAACAAAAACTGATTTTAAAAGGGCTGCTTAAAGCGCGAAGATTTGAAATGCACCCAAACAAACTCCTCAGAAACCAATTCCGCTATATACATACTATCCGCATGAATACCTGTTCCATTGATCAGTTGCGATCGTACTAATGTTAGCCCCGTCGCACCTGTTATTTCCTCAACTACCTGCTCGTTTTCGGCTTCAAACACTGAGCACGTAATATACAGTAGCCTGCCGCTGGCTTTTAAATACCGGGCAGCATTTACCGCTATTGTTTTTTGCAATGCAGAGAATTTATCCAAAACAGCAGGGTCGAAAAAATAAAGCTGCTCGGGTGTGCGCGCCCACGTGCCTGATCCGCTACAAGGCGCATCGCAAATAATGTTGTCGAACTTCCTTCCACCTAAGGCTTTTTCTAATTGTAGCTTATCGGCTACGTTTGTTGCATATGTTTCCGGAAGCGTATGCCCATATAGTTTGAATCTTTGCCGGAGGTTGTGGAGGATGGTTTCCCGTAAGTCCGATGCTATAAGCCTAACGCCCGGTTCCATATCTTTCAGCAAAAGAGACTTTCCGCCGGCGCCGGCGCAGCAATCATACCATTGTTCATTTTTTTTGGGCTTAAAGTAGTCTCCGGTTTTTTGGGAAGAAGCATCCTGCACCACATAGCTGTCTGGCGGCAGCAATGCATCAATTTTGGCGCCATTAGGCAGCGACAGGCAGTTATCGGTGATAAAATTAAATGGTATATCCTGGCTTCGCAGCAGGTCTATGATCTTCGTTTTGTTCTTCCGCACCCTGATAAAAAGATCGGGTTGCGATAGCATCGATTGCAGCCATTCATGCGAAGAAATGCCTTTGGAATGTGGGATATTATATGGGAATAGGGCCTCAATATCAAAGGCCATTGGTGGTGTGGGATCGAGGGGGAATGAAGGCAACAGGACATTACAAACACTAAGGCAGTTTTTTACCAGTGGCTCAATCTCTGTTCCTGCTTCGTTCCTGGTAAGTCCCTTTTTGCTGCGGTACCAGCTATACGCCATAGCGCTTAGTATCCTGCGGTCGCGACTACCAAGTATCGGGTACTGTTTGAAATAATTTTTAAGAAAGTGCGCCAGCGGCAGGCTGCCATCATAGGTTTCCGTTATGGTGCTTATGTGTTGCCATATATAGCGCATGGGCTAAAATTAGCAGTTTGTGCGCGATGAAAGAAAAATTTCCCTGGAGAGGCAATTTGTGTATATATATTGAACAGCGATGCAACTGTCGCAGGATTTTTTATTTACATTTGTGCACAATGAACAATTGGATGAAATTTGTTACACCGCTTCCTATACTTTCCCTGATTGCGATTCTTTGGGGCGTATGGACGTTTTATTTTGAAACTTATAAGGACCATGATGGTATGGGCGTATTTTTTATTTTTATTATTGGCCTGCCACTTGCAATCGCAAGTATATTTACCAACAAATATTCAAAGGATATAAAAACAAAAATTAAAACAGAAATAGTAACAATAATAGCTGGTATTGTACTATACTACTTGGTATTGAAATCGTTATAGTGTACTCGGTTATTGACGGCCCGAACGGAGACAAGACCAAAATTGCGAAAGGACTAAAGTCGTACCTTTACGATATAATATTTTATGAAGCATATATTTTTTACGTTCCTTATCGCTCATCTCGCCCTTGCTGCACAGGGGAAAACAATTGGCAATCCGGTGGGCAATCATTCCCCGGCCGTTTCAGCCCAATACCAAAATCGTGCGCCATTGTCGTTTATTGAGAACAAGGGGCAAGTGGCCGACCTGTATGGTAAGGCAAGGCCAGATATTCAATTCAAAGTAGCTGCGGCGCCAGGACTAAATATTTTCATCGGTAACGGAGCCGTCCATTACCAGTTCAGTAAAATGGATCGTGTTCAATCGGGCAAAGAGTCAAATTCCAAATTCCAATTGCCTGGAACGAAGCCACCAATAGCTCCAAAAAGCGCTCTTTCCTTTGGCTCAGGTCAGGGAAAGGTTTCCATGTATCGAATGGATGTGGACTTAGTTGGCGCTAATAAAGATGCCCAAATTATTGCGGAAGAAAAACAGGACTACTATGAAAATTATTTCACTTCAGCCACAATGGGCAATAGCGTCAGTGCTTATACCTACGGCAAGATCACCTATAAAGACATTTATCCGAATATAGACTGGGTATTGCGTATAAACAATGGCCACCTGGAGTATGAGTTCGTGGTGAGAGCAGGAGGAAATGTAGCTAACATACAATTGAAATATGGTGGGGCTACCAACATCAGTATCAACGATGACGGCAGCCTTACCGCTGCAACGCCAATGGGCAGCATTTCGGAGCAGGCTCCAATTAGCTACCAGCAGGACGGCAGTAAGATAGTAAGTAGCTTTAAACTTACAGATAACATGCTTACTTATGAAACGGGCAGCTATTCGGGTACATTGGTAATAGACCCTACTCTTGCATGGGGTACTTATTATGGCGGTGGCGGGGCAGACTATACCCAGGGAATAACAACAGACAGGGCCGGGAATGTGTTCATTTCGGGATATACCACCAGTATATCGGGTATTGCCACGTCAGGCGCATACGATACTACCGCTGCTTCAGCGCCCTCCTTTACTGATGGTTTTTTTGCAAAATTCAATAGCGCCGGTGCTATTCTGTGGGCTACCTATTATGGCGGCACCAACTATGATGATGTTGCAGGTGTAGTAACGGACACAGCGGGAAATTTGTACATTACCGGGGCAACAAGTAGTACATCAGGCATAGCTACGCCTGGGGCGTATCATACTACCTTGGGCGGGGCCAGTGATGCGTTTTTAGCTAAGTTCAACGGCGCCGGCCTCATACAATGGGCTACTTATATTGGTGGGGCTAACCAGGATGGGGCCGCGGGAATAGCCATAGACGACTCTGGCTATTTATATATTGCCGGGCAAACGGAAAGTACAACTGGCCTATCTACTACGGGTACCTACCAGCCAACATTTGGTGGCGGTATCCAGGACGCTTTTGTAGCTAAGTTTAGTAATGCCGGAGCCATACAGTGGTCCACGTATTACGGGGGTACCGGTATAGACGAGGCCTGGGCTATAGCAATCGATGACTCTAACAATGTGCTGGTTACCGGAAGCAGTACAAGCCCTGAAGGCATTGCCACTGTATATGGCTATGATACCGCTTATATAGCGGTGGGTACGGGCAGACCCGATGCGTTTTTAGCTAAATTCAGCAGCGCCGGTCATATCCGGTGGGCGACATATTATGGCGGCACCGGGGAAAATGCAGGATACGGTGTAGCGGCAGACAGTGTTGGAAATATATTTATTACAGGATGGACCACCAGCTTATCCTTCATCGCTACCTCAGGCGCATATCATACCAGCGCTTCTTTTGGGTTTAACTATTGCTTCCTTGCCAGGTTTACCCGTGCGGGCGCTCTTTCGTGGGGTACCTATTTTGGCGCCGGAGGATATGATGCAGGATATGGGTTGGTAACGGATACTGCCGGTAGTGTATATTTTACCGGTATTACTGGCGCCGATACGGGGGTGGCTACAGCAGGTGCCTATCAGCCGGTGTACGGTGGTGGCACGCAGGATGCCTTTTTGGTGAAATTCGACAGCTCCGGGGCTTTGAAGTGGGGTACTTATTATGGGGGAAGTGGGGCGGATAATGGGATTGGCGTAGCAAAAGACCGGACCAGCCATGTGTATATTGCAGGGTACACAAATAGTCTTTCGGGTATTGCCACGCCCGGAGCCTACCAAACTACGGAAGCAGATGGCGGCGCTGCCGAGGATGCTTTTTTAGCGAAATTTAATGATTGTAATTTGCCCCCGGCAGGAAGCATCACAGGCGCATCAATTGTGTGTACTGGCAGCCACATCACACTTTCAGAATCCCTGTCAGGCGGCGTATGGACGTCAAATAATGCAACCGCATCCGTGACCTCCGGTACCATAACCGGCATCACCACCGGCACTGATACCATCAGGTATAGTGTCGCCAACAGTTGCAGCGAAGTATCTGCAACCCATATTATCCATGTGGATAGCTTGCCGGATGCGGGGACCATATCTGGTCAAAACAGTGTTTGTATAGATTCTATGGCTGTGCTTGCAGATGCGGTTACAGGCGGTATCTGGAGCAGCAGCAATATCGGCGTTGCTACTGTTGCTGCTGGCGCTGTGTCACCAGTAATGGCGGGGACAGACACAATAAAATATGCTGTTACGAATACCTGCGGTACCACGGTAGCAGAAAAAGTGATTGCTATAACAACTGATTGTATTGCCGGAGTAAAAAATATACCATCATCAATTCGCGACCTTGTTATTTACCCTATGCCTGTGCAGGATAAGTTATTCATCACCTGCGACGAACCCATTGGTAGTATATCTATCTTTAACCTGTTGGGCCAGGGTGTTTTTAACGGAGCGTATAACGCTACGCAAGCGCAGGTTGATGTCGCTACACTACCCAAAGGAGTGTACTTCCTTAGGATAAACGGAGACGTGGTAAGGAAATTTGTGAAGGAATAGCCCTACATCTTTTCCGGCAACCGTATCCCCATCAACTTCATGGCGTGGCGCAGCACAGATGCCGTCATTATTATTATCATCAGCCGCAGGTGTTTCTTCTCTTCGCTCTCGGCTTTTGATATGCTATGTGCATCATAAAAAGTGTTGAATAGTTGCGCCAACTGGAATGAATAATTGCAGATGGAAGACGGGTTGAATTCATTCGCAGCATCCGCCAATATTGCCGGGTATTCCTCCAGAGAAAGTATTATTTTCCTTTCCAGCAGGGAGAGTTCGGCTGTTTGCCGGAATGATTGGAACTGTGTTGGATCTGGCGTCAAAGCAATATTTTCTCTCCGCAGGATGGAACAGATGCGGGCATGGGCATATTGTATAAAAGTAGCCGTATAACCATGCAGGTCTATGGACTCCTTGGGGTCAAAGATCATTTTCTTTTTAGGATCCACACGCAGCAGGTAGAATTTGAGTGCGCCAAGCCCTATTGTTTCATAAAGCTGCGCTAATTCCTCAGCCGTAAACCCTTCAGTTTTTCCGGACTGTTCGGTTTGTTCTTTCGATAAAGCTACCATTTCACTCACCATGTCATCGGCGTCAACAACGGTACCTTCCCTGCTTTTCATTCTGCCGGTCGGCAGTTCCACCATGCCGTATGAAAGGTGGAAGATGCCATCGGCGCAAGGCTCGCCAAGCTTTTTTAATATCAGTTTCAGCACCTGCATGTGGTAGTTCTGCTCATCAGCTATTACATACACAGATTGGTCGAGGTGGAAGTCATCATACTTTAATTTAGCAGTGCCCAGGTCTTGCGTCATATATACTGAAGTGCCATCGCCACGCAGCAGTAGTTTTTCATCGAGCCCTTCCTCTTTCAGGTCTATCCAAACCGAGCCATCCTCCTTTTTGTAAAGCACGCCCTTATCCACGCCGCTTTCTACCAGCTTTTTGCCCAGCAGGTAGGTGTCGCTTTCGTAGTACACCTTGTCGAAAGAAACGCCAAGCCGTTTGTAGCTTACATCAAAGCCCTTGTACACCCAGCCGTTCATCATTTGCCAGAGGTTGCGCACGTCAGCATCGCCTGCTTCCCATTTGCGCAGCAGCTCCTGAGCCTCCAGCATTATCGGCGCTTCTTTTTCGGCTGTTTTTTCGTCCTTGCCTTGCCCTACCAGCGCGGCAACCTCTTGTTTATATACGTCGTTGAATTTTACATAATAATCGCCTACTAAATGATCTCCCTTTATGCCGGCGCTTTCTGGGGTTGCGCCATCGGCATAACGCTGCCATGCGATCATAGACTTGCAGATGTGTATGCCCCTGTCATTTATCAGGTTTCCTTTTATCACTTCATTGCCATTTGCCTTCAATACTTCAGATACTGCTGCACCCAGGAAGATATTGCGCAGGTGGCCAAAATGCAGCGGCTTATTGGTATTGGGTGATGAGTATTCTGCCATCACGCGCCGGTTAGCGCCCGCATTTTCCCCGTAGTGGACATCAGTAAAATGATCCTTTATAAAAGCAACCCAAAAGCCATCCTTTACCGAAAGATTCAGGAAGCCACTGACTATTTCATAGGCAGAGAATAAACCAGTTGCCGCTACCAGGTGATCACCGAGTTGCTTGCCAATAGCGTCTGGTTTCTGCCGCAGCAATTTCAGGAATGGGAATAGTACAACGGTATAATCACCGGTAAACTCAGGCTTTGTCTGGTTCACGGTTATTGCAGAAATATTTACAGTAACTTCAGGATACAGATGCATTAAAGCATCTGCCACGGCATGTCTGATCTGGCTGGCAAGCGTCATTTATTATTATTTCGGTCAAAATTACCGCTAATAATGTTGAAACTGAAAAACATCCCGAAATACGCATTGATTTCCTTGCAAAGGCGATTGGTTGGAATTTGGAATTTGGAATTTGGAATTTAATCATTTATACAATTTATCAAATATCCCCACCAATTCGCCCCAGCCAAGTATATGGCCCTCCATTACTTTTTCCACTTCTTCCTTTGTGCTTGTTTTGCTTATATTCAACTTTGTGTCAAGGGCATATACCTTGAAATGGTAGTGGTGAGCGCCGGTTGGTGGGCACATACCTTTGTAGCCGGGTAGCTTCATCCCGTTTAAGCCTTCATCCGGGTTCTTAAAGCCTTCTGGTATTTCTCCGCCGTCCACGTCTATGTTCCACACCAGCCAGTGCAGGAAACAACTGTCCACCTGCACGCTCTCCATAGCAGGTGGCGCAGACGGTACGCGTTTTTTATGACTACCTTTTTTTGCTGTTGTCTTTGCCGGAGGTATAGGTTTTTTAACGGTTACCTTTGCGTCCGGGTCGTCCACAATTACAACCAGAGATTTAGCCCCCGCAGGTATATTTTTTACACTTAATGGCGGACTCACCTCCTGGCCCAGGCAGGTATATTTTATTGGTATGGGGCTGTTATTGTTAAAGGCGGGGCTGGTAACTACCAGGTTCTTATTGCTGGTAAATGCGGCAATGGCCATAAATATCAGGGAAGCGAGTAGTATAGTTAAGTAGCGCATAATATAGTTTTTATAAAAGCAGGATAAAAACTATACCAACGATGCTGGTATTAAAAAATATAACAGACCGATAACGATGCCTTTGCGAGGGATAGTGTTGCACATTGTTAAAAAGGGGGCAGCCCTTGCAAGGGTGTGATCTAATAGCGATAGGCATCGCCCATCGACATATCTACTCATGTACCACCAGGTTTTCGGCAAATATCCGTGACACCGTAGTTTTTACATCTTTCCCGATAATGATGACGATAGACTGATCGAACGGGATCTTCTCCACTAAAGTTATTTTTGTGCCAATGCCTATATCCAATTTCTTGAGGTATTGCAAAAATGATGGGCTGGTATCTTTTACCGCTACCACTTTACAGCTCTTGCCATCTTCTATTTCGGCAAGTAGCGTTTTGAATGTGATGGCTGTTTCCCCATTTGCTTTTGGTATCGGGTCGCCATGGGGGTCGTATTGCGGGAAGCCCAGGAATTTATCCAGCCGGTCAGCCAGTTCGGGGTGCTGCACATGCTCTAATTGTTCTGCTATTTCATGCACTTCGTCCCATCCGTACCCGAGTTTTTCCAATAAGAATGCTTCCCATAACCGGTGCTTCCGCACAATAAGCACGGCTATGCTTCGGCCCTTTTCGGTAAGCTTTACCCCCTTTGTTTTTTCGTACTGGATCAGTTTCTTATCGGCCAGCTTCTTTATCATATCCACCACCGACGCCGGGTTATTATTTAATGCCTCGGCTATAGCGGTAGGCGTTATTTTTTTTAACCCTTGTTTGTCTAAGTGGTAAATGACCTTTAAATAATTCTCTTCCGAAAGTGTTTGCATAATTATTGGATGCAGTAAAATTATTAAATAAAACGTAAACTTAAAATTAGTCTTGCCTAATAAATATTGTTTGCTTGATGGAATATTATTAGTAAGTTTGCTCAATATTTCAAAACAGATGATTGATAGGTGGTTATGCAGGAAGTAATAGACGTTTTAAATGAGGGGGAAGTGGTGCCGGTAGTGGCTGGGTGGAAAGCCGGGAACAACGATAAAAGCCTGTCGGAGGTTTTTTCATCTGTACAGGTTCCGAAGAACGGCAATTTTTGGCAAAAACTGTTTGCATTTGCCGGCCCCGGGCTAATGGTGGCCGTTGGTTACATGGATCCGGGTAACTGGGCAACCGACATTGAGGGTGGCGCACGTTTCGGTTATACGCTGTTATCCGTTATCCTTATTTCAAATTTCTTTGCTATTATCCTGCAATACCTGGCCCTAAAGCTGGGCATTGTGGCAGAGAAAGACCTTGCACAAGCCTGCCGCGACCATTATAGCCCCAGGGTCAGCTTTAGCTTATGGGTGCTATGCGAGGTAGCCATCGCCGCCTGCGATCTTGCCGAGGTGATTGGCGCGGCACTGGCTTTAAACCTCTTGTTCCATATCCCGCTTACGTGGGGCGTCCTTATTACCGGTGCCGATGTGCTAATTATCCTGTTTTTCCAGCACAAGGGTTTCCGGGTATTAGAGAGCATCATAGCAGCGCTTATTTTCGTTATCCTGGCGTGTTTCGGCTACGAAATACTGGCATCGCACCCTGCATGGTCGCCAATGTTGGGGGGGCTTATTCCGAAGCAGGAGATCATTTTCAATCCATCTATGCTTTACATTGCAATCGGTATTCTTGGCGCTACGGTGATGCCCCACAATCTGTACCTCCATTCCAGTATTGTGCAAACCCGCAACTATGACCGCAATGAAGCAGGTAAAAAAATGGCCATCCGGTTTGCCACAATTGATAGCACGGTTTCCCTGTTGTTTGCCTTTTTCATCAATGCCGCTATTCTTGTGCTTGCGTCCGCTACATTTCATAGTTCCGGCCATCACGAGGTAGCAGATATTTCGGTTGCCTACAAATTGCTCAATCCATTACTTGGCGCTTCCATTGCAAGCACCTTATTTGCGGTAGCACTTCTTGCCTCCGGCCAAAACTCCACACTTACCGGCACACTTGCAGGGCAGATAGTAATGGAAGGCTTCCTGAACATCAGGCTCAAACCCTGGCTGCGGAGGCTTATTACAAGGGCCGTAGCCATTATCCCGGCCTTTATAGTCACCGTTCTATATGGCGAAAAGGGCATAGCCAGCCTCCTGGTACTCAGCCAGGTTATTCTTTCTATGCAGTTGAGCTTTGCAGTGATTCCGCTTATTCTTTTCACGAATGACCCAGAGAAGATGGGCGGCTTTGCCAATAAACGCCCAACCAAAGTCGTAGCCTGGGCGGTGGCTGGTATCATACTACTGCTAAATCTTTACCTGCTGTGTAGCTACGTCATATAAAAAATGCGGATGCACATTGCCATATTATTACATTCCATCACACTGCCGCATTTTCTCCACATTACCGCATTCGCTACATTGCCCACATTCCCACATTGTTATTGCTTTTCCCGTTTTGAAAGTATCTTTGACCAATGATAATTTACGGAGCCAGCGGCCATGGAAAAGTTATCGTAGAAATATTGGAAAGCATCCATGAGCCGAGTATAGAAATATGGGATGATGCCGAAAAAGAACCTCTTTGGGAATATGCTGTAACGCGGCCTTTACTACCTGATGTACCCATCAATGACAAAATGGTTATCAGCATCGGTACCAACGGCACACGCAAAAAAGTGGCCGAGCGGATGGGACGTAAAGCCACATTCGGCACGGCCATACATGCAACGGCCTACATTTCAAAGAGGGCTAAGATAGGCGAAGGAACCGTGGTGATGGCCGGTGTGACAGTAAATGCGGACACCAGGATAGGCACTCATTGCATCATAAACACCAGCGCATCGATAGACCACGACTGTGTGCTTGGCGACTATGTGCATATATCGCCAAACGCCACACTCAGCGGCAATGTGGAGGTAGGCGAGGGTACCCATATTGGTTCAGGCGCATCTGTGATACAGGGAATAAAAATAGGTAGCTGGTGCACTATTGGCGCGGGTACCGTTATCATACGCGATATTCCTGATCACGCTACGGCCGTAGGCAACCCTGCCAGGATCATCAAGGTTAAAGATATGGAATAATGAAACCAAAAATATGGATGTCGTCGCCGCACATGGGCGGCACGGAGGCTGGGTACGTAAAAGAAGCCTTTGATACAAACTGGATAGCCCCGCTGGGACCTAATGTGAATGGTTTTGAGCAGGATATTGAGCTTTTCTTAGACAACGGTTGCCACGCTGCGGCTTTAAGCTCGGGCACTGCTGCGCTGCACCTTGGCCTCGTGTTGCTGGGGGTAAAACCCGGCGATGAAGTGATCTGCCAGAGCATGACTTTCTCAGCAACAGCAAACCCGATCACTTATGTTGGCGCTACGCCCATTTTTGTGGACAGTGAATCGGACACCTGGAATATTTCGCCCGCGCTTATGGCTGAAGCGATAGAAGACCGCATAGCGAAAGGTAAAAAGCCCAAGGCGATCATACCGGTACACCTCTACGGTATGCCCGCAAAGATGGATGAGATAGTGGCAGTTGCCAGGCGATATGAGATACCGGTACTCGAAGATGCAGCAGAGGCGCTTGGTTCGTCAATAAACGGGCAACGGTGTGGTGGGCTCGGTGATATTGGTGTGCTGTCCTTTAATGGCAACAAGATAATCACCACATCGGGTGGGGGAGCGCTTGTTTCGCGGGATGCAGGCATAGTAAAAGACGCTCGTTTCCTGGCTACACAGGCTCGGGATGAGGCGCCGCACTACCAGCACTCCCAAATAGGCTATAACTACCGCATGAGTAATATCTGTGCAGGGATAGGCCGCGGGCAAATGGAAGTGCTTGCAGAACGGATAGGGCAAAGACGGAATATTTACAACCAATACCTTAACTATTTTGAAGGAAAGAAGGGCATTAGTTTATTGGCCGAGCCAGCAGGGTATTTCAGTAACAGGTGGCTTACAACCATACTTGTTGATCCAGCCGAAGCTGGTATCACACGTGAAGACTTGCGCCTGGCGCTTGATGCCGACCAGGTAGAATCGCGCCCGCTGTGGAAGCCTATGCATATGCAGCCGGTATTTGCCGGCTTCCCGTTTTACGGGGATGGCACAGCCGAACGCTTGTTTCAGAACGGCTTGTGCCTGCCTTCCGGCTCTAACCTTACCGATGACGATATGAACCGGATATTTGCAGTGATGGACAAAACATTGAAGTGACAGATCGTATTTCTAATAGCCCCGTGCTTTAGCACGGGGTACGGATATGGCGTGGTGGCTTTAGCCGAAATTGTTCAAGAGGGAGCGGTCGTATAGTGTAGTTTTGGCTAAAGCCTGGGTAAACCATCGGCAGTCCCCGGTCTAAAGACCGGGGCTACTGGGTGCAAACTTTATCAACTGGCGACTGCCAAAATTTTAATGACTTATCATTTTGCCAATTATTATTCATGAGCGAACCGGCGGTAAAAGAAGAAAGGTTTCATTTTTTAGATGGGTTAAGGGGCATTGCCGCTTCACTGATCGTCATCCACCATGCCTTTACCGCCAATATCGTGAAGCTATTCGACCATTTAAACCTGCATATTGTCGGGTACTATTTTCAGAATTTCACCCAATCGGGTGTTGACCTTTTTTTTGTATTGAGCGGCGTTGTATTGCTGCGCCCTTATTTACGGAAGCAGCGACAATTTAAGGTTGGTAACTATTTTGCCCGGAGGGTAAAGCGTATATACCCGCCTTATTTCTTCGCGCTACTGTTTGCTTCTTTTGTGATATGGTTCAATAACCAGTATCCTACCTGGTATAACAAAAACGGCCTGCGGGCCCGGTTTTTCTGGTGGGAGACAATAAAGGAAGCTGCAATAATCAATCTTGACGGGCAGTATTATAATCTCGCCTGGTGGAGCTTGCAGATAGAGATCGTTTTTTACCTGTTAGCTCCATTGTTCATTTTCATCTTCCCCCGGCAGGATAGATTAAACGGTAGAAACATAGCAATCGCTATTGTAATTACCGTCATGTCAACAATTGGCTTGCAATTGCTTTTTACAGATCATCTGGCCATCATTTATTCATTAACCTACAATACTGCAACGATCGGCAGATTCATCGAGTATCCTTTATGTTTTTTGATGGGCGTTTTGCTGGCCGCCAAAGATTTCAGCAACCGTTATGCCCAGTACTTTATTCTTTCAGGTTTAGTATTAATAGGCTGTGCCTGGCTACATATTGTCCCCTACATGCAAACGCACTACACCCAATTTGTGCATCCCGGCTTTGCATTGGTCTATGCCGGAGTGATAATCCTGGCGTTCAATATGAGGTCATATAGCAGGTGGCTGGATACGCCTGCTATGATCTGGTTAGGTGAACGGTCCTATTCGTTATTCCTTGTTCACTTCTCCGTTTTCTATCTTACCGACAATATTATCTCACACTTTACCTCGGAGCGCGACACTACTTATGCCCTGCTGACGCGGTTAGTAGGCATACCGATTGCATTATTTGCCGCCATGCTTCTTTTTCATTTTGTAGAAAGAAGGCAGGCAAGGGGATTGGTTACGGGCGATGCGTTTTGGCCGTGGGGTTTGGGTAGCAAGATAATTGGGAAATGATAGGTTACTATCTAAGTTCGGTAAATGAAAGTAAATTATAACTCGTTTTTTCTTTTTGTGTAATTTTTATCATTTCCACTACTTCATCGCAAATAAATTTGTATCTTTTCGTATGAATAGTAATGCCTTCTAAGCTCGGAGTTGATTTACCGCTATATGGTTTATTATCTTCTTCATCAATAATGCGCCAAGTTCCTTTGTCATAATCAACTTCGGTAACTATTCCAACAAATTCACGAACCTCAGACCCCAAATCATCTTTGCCGGTCATTATTTCAATAGCCTTTTCTGCGTATATCCTATTTATTTTTCTGCCAGTAACTTTATTGTTAAATGGCGACGTCCACTTATAAGATACGTTTATATTGTTGTCTATAATGTTTTCAAGTATCTTTTTATAGGCATTAACAGCATGTCCACGATAAGTTTTTATTTTATCCAATAACGCATCCTTTTGTGACACATCCCCTATGATTTCGTCAATCCTTTTTAGTGCTATTTCAACATTGCTATATCCAAATAAATCAGTTTTTGCAGCTGATTCAAGATGTATATTGAATGAACCTGGACTTGTTTCAAACGCTCTAAGAGTATAATTTTCTGAACGTTCTAAATCTGGTCTGTTTTTGACTGTTGATACAGCTTTTTTATATGAATATTTAACTAAGTTCTGAAATAATTTAATGAAATCTCCCAGCAACTCAATATCCATCGACTCCCTATTAAATGCGTCTGAAAATGATAAATGAACAATTGCATTATTCTTCTCAGTTGCTTCTTTTATTATTAAATTATCATTTGTCTCTATTTCAGGAAAGAAAAAGCCTTCTTCCGGTAAATATTTTTCGTCAACTACTGAAAAATTAATGGCGTCGGTAATGTAATCGCCATTTTCGTTGAAAGTAACGAAATACCAAACGCCTGTTTCCGAAGATTGAAATGCAGTTCTTAAATCCATTTTACCGAGGATCAATTCGTTTAGCTTATTGGTAGAAACTCGAATTGAAATGTATTTTGGATATTCATTTTCAGAATCGACGTTCATACACACATACTTACCATCAACTTGATCCTTTGCTATAAATAGCTGCGGCAAATCATAATAGATAAGTATTTTATCTACGGTTAGTTGTAATGTTGTTTCCACTGCAGCCATTTTATATATAAGTAATGCTATTCTCTATTTCAAATTCTTTAGCCCTCCACCAAGAATAGTGAGGATTTGTAAAGGTCTGTTTAATTAATCCGTCAGTAGGGGTAAGTGTAATTATAGCAGGAATTTTCCCCTTTAATGATGGGAGTTTTTTTATATCCATTTCAGTCTGTTTATAAATAGAAACTGCCGATAATATACACTCCGAAATGTCTTTAAAAAGGGCGTTTGGTTGCTTCATTCTTTTCGATTGAAAATCACCATTGATAGCGGGTTTTGCTCTTATCAATCTATAAAATTTTTCGTTGCTTGCAGGTTTTGCATCTATTTCTGGACAAGATTCAGGGAGTATTTCATAGTACGTAGTCGCCATGATGATATTATTGCGTTGTAATACTACGCAAAACAACACCACAAAACAATGGTACTAACGGTATTTTGAAATAATTTATCATGGCATAGGTAGTTGCAAGCTTTATAAACGACAATATGGTATCCCAATCCTGATTCAGACGAATTTACCCGCATAAATAAGCTATTTTTGCACCCTCAAATCACAGATAAATGCAACAATGGCAGCAGGCAATTGAAGAAGCCTATAGTAACAGGGAATTATTGAAAGACGAAAGCTATACTACCGCTATCAGGGCGGTGATAGAAGAGGTGGATAAGGGGCGGCTTCGTGTAGCCCGCCCTACTGAAAACGGATGGGAAGTACAGGAATGGGTAAAAAAAGCTATTCTTTTATACTTCGGCATACAGCCTATGCAAACATGGGATGTAGCGCCATTCGAGTTTTATGATAAGATGCTGCTGAAAAAGAACTATGCCGAACTTGGTGTACGAGCCGTGCCTCATGCAGTAGCGCGCTATGGCGCATTCTTAGCCAGGAATGTAGTGCTGATGCCTTCTTACGTGAATATAGGCGCGTATGTGGATGAAGGCACAATGGTGGACACCTGGGCTACAGTAGGCTCTTGCGCACAGATAGGTAAGGGTGTACACCTTAGTGGTGGTGTAGGTATAGGCGGTGTGCTGGAACCACTGCAAGCCGCACCCGTAATTATAGAAGATGGTTGCTTTATAGGGTCGCGGTGCATAGTAGTGGAGGGGGTTATTGTAGAAAAAGAAGCAGTGCTTGGCGCAAATGTGGTATTGACACAGTCAACCAAAATAATAGACGTGAGTGGCCCCGAACCCATCACTTACAAGGGCCGCGTTCCGGCCCGTAGCGTGGTGATACCAGGCAGCTATACCAAAAGCTTTCCCGCAGGCGATTACCAGGTAAGCTGTGCCCTTATTATAGGCACCCGCAAACCATCCACCGACCTGAAAACAAGCCTTAACGATGCATTGAGGGAGTTTAATGTTGCGGTTTAATATGCCCCGCCTGCTATTAGATATCGACTGGAGCTTTTTCGCCCGTGAGTACATGGGCGAAAAGCTATCCAATTATGTTTGGTGTGTAGGTATCATTGTTGCAACCTTATTGCTTAAAAAGCCGGTGGCAGCATTACTCACTCGCATCAGCAGCCGCCTTGCGGCGCGGTTCAGCTATATGCAGCACAAGAACGCTATCCGCAATATGCTTTTTAAGCCTATTGAGCGCCTGTTGCAAACTGTGCTGTACTATGTGGCCATAAACCAGATGGATACTTTGCTGGACAGGGTTGCAATACATCATTCCTTTGGCCAGAATGAAAAAATAAATATCCGGCTGGGTGATGTTATTGACCACGTTTTCCTTTTCCTGTTTATCCTTTTTTTTACACAGGTCATCACCCGCTTTGTCGATTTTATTTACTATCTGCGCCTGGGCAAGGCACAGGCGGAGAAAAACCATTCGAAATTGCAGCTACTTCCTTTGCTAAAGGAAATGACGAAGCTGATAATGTGGGCGCTTTGCGGGTTTAGCATCATGGGGCTGGTATTTCACGTAAATGTACCCGCGCTCATCACTGGCCTGGGTATTGGTGGCGTGGCAATAGCACTTGCGGGTAAGGAAACAGTGGAGAATTTTTTCGCGGCCTTTACTATTCTTTCCGACAAGCCGTTTCAAACGGGCGAAACGATAAGACTGGGCGATATAGAGGGCGTGGTAGAGCGGATAGGTTTTCGGAGCACACGCCTGCGCAATCTTGATGGCTCGGCATACATTATACCTAACCAGAACTTAGTAAGCCAAAACCTGATCAACCTTTCCATGCGCGATAACCGCGTGATGAAAGTTGTGGCCAATATAAAATACGGTATCGCACACGAGGCGCTGATGCAACTTATAGGCAAGCTGAAGGATGCGCTGGTGAATATGCCCCACGTAAAACCGCCGATAGACGTGAACGTAGAAACATTTGATAAAGAAACCTTTCAACTGGTCATTGCTTATAGCCTGCCACATCCGTTACCCGACACAGCCACCCTGGTAGCCGTAAAGCGCGATGTGAACATGAAAGTTTTCGAAATTATCAATACCAACGCAATAATGGGTACGCCGATAGGTACCAGCTAATGAGTATTGCGGGTTAATACTTTGCTGTATAGTTGTGCATTTTGGAAAAAGGTTGTAGGCAACTGCAACTATGTAGGGTCTGCTGAAACTAAAGGCTGACGGAATGATACCCCGAATGGGGTTTAATATGAGTAGCCGGGGGTGACAACCCCCGGAAAAATAATGAAAAAGCCCAACCCCGAAGTGGTTGAACCAAATGGTGCAAGGGTTTTGGCATACTGTGTTCATATTCCGTGCATGTACGAAACAGATTTTTCTCTCAAATTCACGTTGAACAAGACATTCCAATTATTCAGCAGACTCTATCTACGGGCAGCCCTGCAAGGGCGAGATCTAATAGCGATGGGCATCGCCCGTCTAACTTGCGCGGGACAACTGGTACATGATAAAATGCACTAACTACCCCATGCAGGTTTTAAGTACGGCCAACGATGGCTTTCTCCGGCTTCATAATTATCCCCAATACAATCAGGCTAATAGCAGCTCCCCAGAAACACCATATAGATACTTCAAACAAATGGAAAAGCAATCTTGTTGCCACATACGATATTAAAAACAGATAGCCCAGCCAGCGCAGTCGTTTCATACTGGAGATAACCGGGGCTAATATCGTTGGCAGAAAATAGAGTAGTCCGTAATACCATTGGTGGGCCAGCGGGAAGCCCAATTCATACTTTATATGGTGCTGCTCAACAACGGCAACAATAGAATAATTGCACAGGCAGTAACCAATATAGGCCGATAGCACAATGCCTGCGACGAACAACGCTGTCATGATTTTCTTCTTTACCGGCTCGCCTTCATAAAGCAATATACATAACGGAATATATACCGGCCATACCATTTGCGCAAAAACCAGGAAGCCATAAGTGGCCGTTCGCTCCCAGTGCGCCCACGCCTGGTGGAGCAAGGACATCCATACAACACCCTCCGTAAACTGCTGGATCGCAAAAATGAACGGTACTGCGGCCAGAAAACGTTGGGCAGTGGTACGTGAGCGGGCAAACGAAACCACTCCTGCAACTGATAAAACAGCGCTCGCACCGAAGCTTGCAGACGCAGAAAAACACATTTGGCTATATTGTCTTCATTTTTATCACCGTCGGCAATACTATGATCAATATCCCCAGGGAAGTGATGAAGGTGGGGGAAGGTAAACATTTTTGCGTTTATTAACAGGAAATACATTAACTTTATAAAAACATAGAGGTCGCGTATCATCCCATTTTCATTTCCCGCTACAGGATTTAGTAATGTCTTCTTCCGCAATTGTCTATTACAAACATTCTTTTTATGGTTATCCTGTTGTTTTTTATTGCCTTATGGTATCTGTCTTTGTTTTCCCAAACATTCTTCCAGCACAGATATGCAGCCCATGGTGCGTTCACTATGAGTAAAAGAGGCGAGAAATTCTTTTTTATAGTCACCTACATTACCCAGGGAGCATCGTACATGAGCCCCAAGGCGTACGCCATAATGCACAGGCTACACCACGCCTATACCGACACGGAGAAAGATCCACACTCGCCATCGTACTCCAAAAATATTTTTTCTATGATGTGGCGCACCCGTACGTTTTACCAGGATATTATTCATAACCGTATGGATGTAGAGCCGCGGTTCACCAAGAATCTACCCGAATGGCCGGCTTTCGACCGCTTTGCCAACGGAGCTTTTTCCCGCATACTTTGGGCCGTTTTGTACCTGGTTTTCTTTATATGCTATGCTACCAGCCCTTGGCTATATCTTTTGCTGCCAGTTGTTATAACAATGGGGGCATTTCATGGCGCTATCATAAACTGGTTTGCCCATAAATATGGCTACATAAATTTCAAGTTGAAAAATACATCAATGAACCTCTTTTTCGTTGACATTCTGATGCTTGGCGAATCCTATCATAATAATCATCACAAATACCCCTCTTCTATCAATTTTGGTACCCGCTGGCACGAGATAGACCCAATGTATCCTGTCATCCGCTTATTCGCATGGCTGCGCATTATAACCATCGCAAAGCCTGCGGTCGCTATCGCTTCCGAAACGCAACATTAATTCCGTTCACACTCCAATAAAAAACGATCATTATGAGCAGATCTATTACAGTAAGTTATCCTGGAGATTTACAGGTGCAGATACAGCTTACCTATTCTATTGAGACAGTTGAGAACCTGCAAACGATAAATTGCAGTGTGGATGGGAAATACTTCCCTATCTGGCTCCAGCTAAGGAAATTTGAGATGCAATCTTTGAAGGACCGTAATGGCTACATCCCGCTTTTCAATGAAGTGAACAACAGCAAGAATATGGCTACTTCCCTGTTTATAGACCAGGCCTATTCAGATATTATGCTTTCAGAAAAATTGAAGATTATAAGCTCGGCAAACTAACTAAGATTTTCAGGATTTTTCAGGATGATAGGATGCGCGAAAATCCTATTCAAGAGGGTATCCCAAAATCCTTTTATCCTACAAATAATAGTCAGTTGCGCATCCTAAAATCCTTTTTATTCTACGAATCATAGTCTCGGTAGCACATCCTGAAATCCCGAAAATCCTATAAATCTTAGTCCGTTGCGCATCCTAAAATCCTTTAAATCCTACAGATCTTAGTACCATGCCCATAACTTGTTTATTTATTTTGCAAAGGTAAATAAATACCAACCAAAATAGCTATATCTTGCCTTTTCAAACGATCGTATGAAAGGCTCTCGGAAGTTCGTCATTATTCTGCTCGTCTCTCTGTCGGCTACTCATGCCGCGTTTGCTCAAAAACAAGGGCAGGCCGCGATTGACTCCTTGCTACATGAACTGCCCAAACAAAAGGAAGATACCAATAAGGTGAAACTTCTGTATAGCGTCTCGGCCAATTACCGCAGGATCAATCCTGATGAGGGGATAAAATACGGCCAGCAGGCGCTTGATCTGGCTACAAAACTAGCATGGATCTCGGGAATTGGAAGTGCAGACAATTGCATTGGCGGTAACTATATAAATAAGTCGAACTACGCTAAAGCACTGGAGTACTGTCAGGCAGCTCTAAAAAAGTACCAGGAGTGCGACAGTAAGAAGGGCATAGCAAACGCTGCAGGAAGCATCGGGACCGCCTACTACTATCAAAGCGATTTTGATAAAGCGCTGGAGTATTATTTTATGCAACTCAAAACAGGGGAGGAAATTGACTATAAAAATGGTGTTGCAAGTGCATGTGGGAATATCGGGAATATTTATGTCAAACACGGCGAATACATCAAGGCATTGGAGTTTTTGTCAAAAACGCTGAAGATGTTTGAGGAAATGAACGACAAGAGCAGTATCGCCAATGCCTCCATAAATCTTGGGAACGTTTACAAATTAATTAGCAATAATTCAAAAGCGCTGGAATACTACTTCATAGCGCTGAAAAATGCAGAGGAAACGGGCGATAAGCACAACATTGCCATTATTAACGGGAATATAGGTATTATTTATGCCGACCAGAAGGACTATGCGAAAGCGCAGGAATATTACTTTAAGGCATTGAAAACACAAGAGGAAACCGGTGACAAAAATGGTGTTGGGAGAACAACGGAATTCCTCGCAGCGCTTTATGAGGCAAAGGGGGATTATTCAAAATCGGTAGAGTGCTTATTTAAAGCTTTAAAAATAAATGAAGAAATAGGCAGTAAGATTGGCGTGGCTTCCGCCACCGGTAATATTGGCTCCCTTTACTCGCAGGAGAAGAACTTTGTAAGCGCTATAGAATATGAAAGAAAGGCGCTGAAACTATCGGAAGAGATCGGGGACAAGGGCGGCATGGCCACCGAATTGGGATATTTGGGACAGTCTTACCTTTTATTAGTTACCGATACTGCTGCAAAGCAGGGCATAGATCCTGCCCGTACCGAGTCCCCGGAGGGAAAGTATATACCCGATGGCTCTATACCGGCTGGCAGGGCAGCGCGGTTACGCATAGCCATCGACTACCTGAACCGTAGTCTGGAGATAGGTAAAGAAACTCATTTTGCCGACCCAATAAGAAAGGCCTACCAATGCCTGGCCATGGCATACAAGGCAAACGGCGACTTTAAGAAAGCACTGGAAGCCTCCGACAATTTCCAGGTAATGAACGATTCTGCTTTCTCGAAAGAAAATAATGAGAAGATAGTAAAGATGAGCATGAAGAATGAATATGACCAGAAACGCCTGGCCGATAGTCTCAGAGCCAATGAAAAGGAACATTTGTCGGCCCTGGAACTGAATAAGCAGCGTAATTATACCTACCTGGGATTTGCCGGGATACTGCTTTTGGCTGGCTTTTCGTTTTTTATAGTGAAGGAGCGGGGAAAATCAGAAAAGGAACGAAAAAAATCGGACGACCTGCTCTTGAATATTCTACCCGTAGAGGTAGCCAATGAACTTAAGCAAACCGGCACCACAACCGCAAAACACTTTGATCATGTAACGGTGCTATTTACAGATTTTGTAAACTTTACCAGTGCCGGTGAGCGCCTTAGCCCGCAGGCGTTGATTGACGAGTTGCACACCTGCTTCAAAGCCTTTGATGATATTACTGGCAAGTATCACATAGAAAAGATAAAGACCATTGGCGATGCTTACCTTGCAGTGGCCGGGCTCCCAACTGCTGACCCTAAACACGCTGAGAATGCGGTGCGCGCAGCAATAGAGATCAGTAAATTTATGGAAAACAGGCGGGCAAAGCTGGGTAACAGCACCTTTGAGATACGGGTGGGCCTGCATACCGGCAATGTTGTGGCGGGCATTGTTGGGGTAAAGAAATTCGCTTACGACATTTGGGGCGATACCGTGAACACTGCCGCCCGAATGGAACAACATAGCGAACCGGGAAAAATAAATATTTCGCAAACCACTTACGAACTGGTTAAAGATAAATTTACCTGTGAATACCGGGGTGAAGTAGAAGCAAAAAACAAGGGGGCGTTGAAAATGTATTTTTGCCGGTATTCCTAAGGAACGTTGACGAAATAAAGTACACCATATTGCGAAGTTATTTTTCTTTTTTACGAGGCGTAAAATCTGCGAATAATGAATTATTTAAAGACTTTTACAACGAAGTAAAAATGGAAAAGAACAAGTAAGATGGTGCACTTTATTTTGTCATCGTTCCTAATGGATAATTTTAGAATTTGTATCTTTGATACCAAAGTCTAAATAATGATTGTCAACTCATCTGGAAGTCGCATCACATTAAATCCTGAGCAATGCGGAGGGCGGCCTTGTATAAGGGGGATGCGCATCCGAGTGATTGATATATTGGATTTGCTTGCTGCGGGTCTTAATCAGGAACAGATTTTGGAAGAATTACCCGATCTGGAAAAGGAAGATATTGAAGCTGCGCTAAAATATGTGAGTAGCAAGTTCGATCATCCGGTAATTGCCGTATGAAAAATAATTAGGAATGCATCTTTTAGTTGTTCTTAACATGCTTGCAAATGCCGAACCACTTGTAGAAATTAATAGCCGTTAATTGCACAAAACAATCTGTTCTTTACCGGAAAACCGGATAAGGTCGAGCATCTCAAAGGCTATAAGGTATTCGGAAAGAATGTCTTTACTAATGCAAAATTCCTGCGCAATACTGGCAACAAGCATTGGCTCGTCAACATTCTTGCTGATACCTTCTAACTTGGCGTACATCTCCCACACGGTCATTTTCATACTATGCGAAATTATAAAGTTTTGCGTAAAAACATTGTATTTTTTCGCCTTGAATTTTAATGTATTATTGTTTCTTTTGAAGGCCGGATATGATTGCCAATAATTTAGCATGGAAAATTATTTGTCCCTGTTTACTACAGAGCCAAGTAAGGTGAGCCGAACCGAAATAGCCTGCGCTTCATTGAAGTTAATAAGCCTTAAACTTTTCAACTGGTTAAGAGATAGCATAAGGCTGTCGCGGTGCGTGCCAAGCTCTGCTGCAAGTTCCTGGGTATTTATCAACGCGCGCGGGTGTAGTTTTCGGGTACTTAATTCTTTTATCTTTCTGAATACTTCGTTTTCTGTTGACATAGTTTTGATTAGAACGGCACTGCCGCGCTATACTGCGTTTTAAATAATGGTAAAAATTGGTGCAAGACGATCCCAGACTTTTTGCCGGTATCCCTATATGATTCCCCTGCTCAGTTTGTTAAGTAGGGTTACATAAGCGGCCTTTGCGCCCGGCGGCAAAGCCTGTATTATTTCCGGCTCAATATGCGGGTAAGATTTCATGTCCTTCCACTCTATGGTGCCGTTCCATTTCTTTTGCAGGTCGGGTGGGGTCTGTTTCATAATTCTTGCAAAAGATGACTGGAACTTATTTTTCAGCTCAGGAGTTATGGTCATAATGTTTTTTTTAGAGGCAATAGTTACACCGAAAGAATAGAGAACCGTATATAATGAAGGTAGTCCTTTTCTGTTATCCCCGGATATTTATTTTCCGGCTGTTTTTGCGGGCTAACTGCATCCGTTAAGCGCTAATTTAATTTTTTCATTTATTTGGTAAAAAGGAACGACCTTTACAGTTCACAAAAAATTATTAGTTTAATGGGGCAGGAAACGTCGGCAAAAAAAGAAAAAGAAGCAAAACGGATAAAGAACAGGAAAGAGAAGGAACAAAAAAAGGAAGATAGGAAGACGAATAACAATAAGGGCAAGAGCCTCGAAGAGATGTTCGCCTATGTTGACGAAAATGGAAACCTTTCGTCCGTACCTGCTAATGCCGAGAAAAGAAAGGAAATTAACCTGGAGGACATTCAACTTGGCGCAGCCAAAGTTGATAATACTCCGCGTGAGGTGGTGAGAAGCGGCGTAGTTACTTACTTCAACGATGCCAAAGGCTATGGGTTTATTAACGACCTCAAAAGCCAGGAAAGCGTGTTTGTACACATCAACCAATTGTCGCAGCCACTTAAGGAAAGAGATCGTGTTACCTTTGAAACGGAGAATGGACCGAAGGGGCTTAACGCAATAAAAGTGAAGAAAGCGGTATAATTATACCCGGCAAAAAAAAAGAAAAATATTTTATTTTTATTCAAATATTGTTTGTATCTTTGCTTTTTATTCATCAAATTAATTACAAAAAATGAAAGAAGGTACAGTAAAATTCTTTAATGGAACTAAAGGTTTCGGTTTCATTTCCCCCTCAGGCGGTGGAGAAGACATATTCGTTCACGTATCAGGTCTTAACGACGAGATCCGCGAAAACGATAAAGTGAGCTTCGAAGTAGAAAATGGTAAAAAAGGTTTAAACGCAGTTAACGTAAGAGTTATCTAAGCTTATTCATAGATCATCATTTACTAGCCCCTCATCGAGGGGCTTTTTTTATATCCGGTTTTGCGGAACCCCACGTTAACCACATTGTCACATCCTGCTGTATTGTTTTCATATTCCCCCTTTTTTTAACAAAATTAACCACGCGCGAATAAACTTAAAATGTAATTTAGCACAATTATGCCTGTCAGAGCTTTTGCGCTATTGTTTTTACTGTGTGTTGCCTCCCTGCCCGTTATAGCCCAGACCATACGTGGCGAGGTAATAGATATGGAAAACAAGCGCCCGGTTGATGGCGTAAACATAGAAAATGTATATACTGAGCTCAATATATCCACCGACGAAAAGGGTGGTTTCCTTATAGCAGCTGCCAGCGGACAGCTATTGGAGTTTAAGAAGACAGGTTACAAAACCACCCGTGTGCGTGTGCCCCAGGGATATATACCGCCTTACTTCCGCATTATCATGAAGCGGGGCATCACCGAAATAAAGGATGTGAACATAGCCAAAAGCAACCGCTACGACTACACAGCCGACAGCATACGATTCCATGAGCTATACAAGCATGAGCTCGATTTCCCCAAGATGTCGTCTATAGATATGATAGCCCACCCGTTCTCCGCACTGAGCGGCAAGAACCGGGAGATATGGCGGTTCCAGGATGATTTCGATTACTTTGAAAAGGAGAAATATGTGGACCGCACTTTCAATGAGGGCATCATATCCAAGTTTACCGGCCTCACCGGCGACAGCCTGCATTACTTTATGCGCCGCTACCGCCCCACTTACCAGCAACTGAAAACGATGAACGACTACGCGTTCTTCAACTTCATAAAGGTCAATGCCGAGCACTATCGCAATTCCAATAATTCAAGGGGCGCACAGTAGGGGGATTGTAATCGCTCCTATAGGATACTGTGCAACCACCGATATCTATCAATATGTGGCCTTGCCGCTAACACCAATTGCGATTGATGTTAGCCCCGATGGGGCAAATTCCATATTGTCAATTTTTAGCTACAAAGAGTAAGCCCCGAATGGGCAATGTCATTAAGTTAAGAGATCATCCCAGTAAACGTAGTTCGATACCTTCGGCATCGTCACTCATTTTGTATCCGGTTTTCTATAAACGTTAGATGCCTTCAGCATCGCCCAGCGCGATTCTTTTCTTAACTTAATGACATTGCCCGAATGGGGCAGATTGTGACCTGAAAAATTGAAGTAGATACCGCAACATTTAAAAAAACGTATCCCACACCTTTTCCGGTGTGGGATACCTGTAAATGATATAAGGGTATAAAACTGAACCCGTATTAGTGACGTTGACGAAATAAATACCACTATATGGCGAAGTTATTTTTCTTTTATGCGAGGCACAAAATCCGCGAATAGTGAGCTATTTATCCCGATTAGTCCCGATAGCCATCGGGAGGATTGGGACGAAGCAGAAATGGAAAAGAACAAATCAGATGGTGGTATCTATTTTGTCATCGTCACTTAGAAACGCTCCAGGCCGTTGAAAAAGAAGTCGCCTTCTATTTTAGCGTTCTCGTCGCTGTCTGATCCGTGAACCGCGTTTTCGCCTATCGAGGCAGCATATTTCTTGCGTATAGTACCTTCTTCTGCCTGGGCAGGATTGGTGGCGCCTATCAGTTTGCGGAAGTCGGCTACGGCATTGTCTTTTTCCAGAATGGCGGCTACAATTGGGCCGCTGCTCATAAATTCGGTCAGTTCGCCGTAGAATGGGCGTGCGGCGTGCACCTCATAAAACTTCTCGGCCTGAGCCATGCTTATCTTCAGGTATTTCATAGCTACAATGCGAAAGCCCCCGGCATTTATCATCTGTAGGATATTACCAATATTGCCTGCTTTTACTGCATCTGGCTTGATCATTGTGAATGTACGATTCGACATATGTAAGTTGTTTTTTAAGTAACGCCGCAAAGGTAAATTAAATTCCAAATTCTAAATCGTTAAATTCCAATTGCTAAATTCCAAATTCCAGGGTGTAAAATCCAAAAGGTAAAATTCCAAATTCCAAACGGACACTTACTTCCGCATTTCAATGTTCTTCCGCGATGTTCCGCATAAGCGGGCATCCGGAAGTGGAAATAAAACCCCTTCTCAGAAGGTATTCAGGGAACTGTAGTCCCCAGCACGAAACGCCAGTTTCAAACTGGCTCAATTGTATAGACACGAGTCGGCTGCGCTCATGGCTATGCTACAGACTCGCGCCAGTGATGCCGACACCAAAAAATTTTAACGCAAATACCACAAATAATTTATTGCCATTTAACCGGAATCCGTACTTTTGCACCCCGAACGCAAAATACCTGTTGTAAAAACGGGTAACCCATTAGTAATGCAGCCAATACAAGACGTTTTACCCTTATTGCAAAGCCCGAAGCGGATATTTATCACTACCCATCATAAACCTGATGGCGATGCGATAGGGAGTATGCTGGCTTTATCCCTGTACCTTACTGCTAAGGGCCACTCGGTAACACCGGTTTCGCCCGGCGAAATACCTGATTTTCTTGCCTGGATGCCTGGCGTGGCCACTATGCTGAATTATGAAGAAACGCCGAATCCAGCAACCGATGCACTGAATAAAGCCGAGCTTATATTTTGTGTTGACTTCAACGATTTCAGCCGCACCAAGCACTTAGGGCAACTGCTCACTGATGCTACGCAGCCTAAAATACTTATAGACCATCACCTGTTCCCAAAGCCTGTGTGGGATTATGGCATCAGCCAGCCCGACAAAAGCAGCGCCTGCGAAATGGTGTATGACTTTATAAACCTTTGCGGCGATAATGCTATGATAACGCTGGACATTGCCGCCTGCCTCTATACCGGGCTTATGACCGATACCGGTTCTTTCAAGTTCCCGGTTACCAGTGCGTCAGTTCACCTCATGGCTGCCGACCTTAAAGCGCGCGGCCTGGACCATACCCGCATACACGAAGAGGTATATGACTCGTGGAGCGAAAGCCGTATGCGTTTCCTGGGTTATGTGCTTATAGAGAAGATGGAGATCTTCCATAAATATAATGCAGGGCTTATCACGCTTTCGCGCAAAGACCAGAACCTGTTCAATTCTCAGAACGGGGATACGGAGGGATTGGTTAACTACCCTTTAAGTATATCCGGCATAAGGTTTGCTACCCTCATTACTGAGCGTAGTGATGAGGTAAAGCTCTCTTTCCGCAGCAAGGG
>JABDBX010000011.1 GCA_013288445.1 Bacteroidota bacterium | reverse complement strand
TTTGGGCGAAACACGGATAATGGGGCAGAACTGGTTGCGCTTGTATTCGTTAGTATTTACCAGTTTTAATATTCTCGTCACCAGCGCCGCATCGTGGCCCATGCCGATGATCTCTTTAGGCCCGCACCTGCGTTCTACGTATTGGTAAAGTATGGGGTCGAGTATGTGGTATTCCGGCAGGCTATCACTATCCTTTTGTTCGTGCCGTAGCTCCGCGCTGGGAGGTTTGGTGATGATGTTTTCGGGTATGATTTCCTTGTCCCGGTTTATGTAGCGGGCCAGGGCATAAACCTGTTGTTTGTACAGGTCGCCAAGCACGCCGAGGCCGCCGGCCATGTCGCCGTACAAAGTACCATAGCCTGTAGCCAGTTCACTTTTGTTGGAAGTGTTGAGTAGTATTGAGCCGAACTTATTAGAAACTATTTGCGTAAAAAGCCCTGTAAAGCTTTTGTCGCGCCCTTTGATGTCCGTTTGCCCCGGAAGTCAAAAGAAGACAAAGATATCTACACAGTGCTCCAGCCCGATGTCTGCGTAGTGTGTGATACTTCCAAGTACGACAAAAGAGGCTGCATAGGGGCGCCTGATATTGTGGTGGAGATACTTTCACCGGGGAATAACGCGAAGGAGTTAAAAAACAAATTTGACATCTACGAGGAAGCGGGCGTACAGGAATATTGGATCGTATCGCCACAGAACAAAACATTCCTGGTGAATACGCTCGTGGACGGGCATTATGTTACAGCAAGACCCATGGCATCTGGCGATTTTGTTACCACCCCGGTTTTACCTGGCTTTTTACTGGACTTGAAAGAACTATTTGATACCATTGATTAGTTACAGCATAAATTCATTTTATGAGAGCACTTATTATTGTCGTTGTATTTATTTTCAGTTCTTCCTACAACGCGTCTTGTCAAATTGATGTTTGGAGGTATAAGATCGTTAAAGATCATTTTTATCCTGTTGATATTAGTCAAATGATGCCGGAAGACTATGCCAGGATGTTGTCAAAAGTATGGTCGTCCGATTTGCAACTTACACCCGAACAAGAACAAAAATGCTACAACCTGGTCTATCAGCATAGAAAAACGAATGACTCTCTTGTGAAAAACGGCGTTTATCTTAATGATAACCAACTTTGGTCATTTTATAATTCGGTTGATGAACAATTGAAAGCAGTTTTAACAGAAGAACAATACGCAAGATATAAATACCGATGAGTAGTCGTTCAACCGATCTTGATAATCCCAGCCGCACATCCAATCGCATCCACGCTTTACTGGCGGGGGGAATAGCAGTTATCACTTTTCTTTTCTTAAAAGTATGTGTCGGCAACCAGTTCACCAATTGGGATGACGTAAGCTATATTTCCGCCAACAGCCTGGTTAAAGACATTTCACCCACCGGGTTGAAGGCTATTTTCTCCACCCCGGTAATGGGCAATTATCATCCGCTTACAATTCTAAGCTACGCTATTGAATATAATTTCGTTCAGCTTAATCCCTGGCTCTATCATTTCGACAGCCTTGTACTGCATATCCTTGTTACCGTGTTGGTTTACTGGTTTGTGCTGCTGCTAAGCCGCAACACTATTGCCGCTGCGATAACTGCTCTGCTATTCGGGGCTGCACCCCATGCATGTAGAATCCATAGCATGGATATCGGGCAGAAAGGATCTTTTATGCGGGTTGTTTTACGTTGGCGCGTCCATTGCCTACCTATATTATCTTCGAAGTAAAGGCACGAAAAAAGTCTTCTGTTTTACTAGCGTGGCTATTCTATTTATTTGCGCGCTACTATCCAAACCCACAGCGGTAACCTTGCCGCCGGTACTGCTATTGATTGATTACTTTGAACTTCGCAAATGGAGTAAAAGTCTTTGGCTGGAAAAGATACCCTATTTCATCGTCGCCATAATTTTTGGCGTCATTTCCTTCCGGTCTCAGCAGGCTACCGGCGCAGTTAATTTACCGGGGCGAACATTATAATATAATAGACCGGATAGCCCTTGGGAGTTATGCACTAATCACCTATTTATGGAAAGCAGTATTACCCGCCAATCTATTGTGTTTCTACCCCTACCCCACTAAGTCCGGCGGATCGCTCCCGGTGATTTTCTATGTCTATCCGCTTATAGTTGCTGCGATTGTTTTCGCAATGTGGAAGTATGCCCGGCAGAATAAGGTTGTTGTATTTGGGCTGCTTTTTTTTATAGTAAATATTATTTTGCTGCTCCAGTTCATACCAGTAGGAGAGGCTATCATTGCCGACCGCTACGCTTACCTTCCTTACCTGGGATTATTCCTTATTGCCGGCGGATATATCTCCCAATGGGTAGATACAAAAGCTAACAAGCCGTCCCGTTACCTGGTGTTCGGCGTTGCTGTTTTGTACGTAGGCTGCCTGGGTTATTACAGCCATGAACGCTGCATGGTTTGGTACGATTCTACAAGCCTCTGGCGGGACGAACTGGAAAAAGAACCGGAAAGAGCGCCCATAGCCTATGACAATCTCGGCTTTGTTTATTTCGACAAATGGTACAATGCTACCGATCATTTTGAAACGAAGACCTACTATGATTCCGCTCTTTACCTTATGAGCAAATCTGTTGAGCTAAGGCCCGATTCAGTGGGCGCTTACCAGGGCTTGGCCATGCTATACTATTCTAAGAAAAACTATGCCGCAGCTGGCTATTGCTACCGCACCGCTTTGCGGCTAAAACCATCGCCGGAAGAACATGCCAACTATGGCAACTTCCTTGAAAAAATAGGCAAGTCAGATTCTGCGCTTATGGAATACGACATAGCCATTTCTGAAAACCCGGATATGTATGCACCCTACTTCAACAGTGGCAAAATACTTAAACGCCAAAACCGGTGGGACGAAGCCATGCGCGACTTTAATAAGGCCATAGAAATAAACCCGTCTTACGGCGAAAACTACTACCAGCGCTCATTTTGCGACACCCAATTGGGATTTAAAGACCTTGCGCTAAAGGATATAGAAACGGCGTTGTCGCTGGGCTACAAAAAGGTGGATACCGCTTATTATTATTCGCTGAAAAAGTGACCATTAAAACGAAAATATCTTAAACTCGTTATTTTCACTAAAAATGTATCTTGACAGTGCTGCCTGGTCCATATAAATGATACCATCTTCCTCGCACTTTTGGTATGTTTCTGCATCCACCTCAAAATGCTTGCGGATACCGCTGAGTGAAACAAAACACTGGCCGGTTATTGGAAAATATTCTTTCCTTGTGACCCTGTAAGGCACCCGAAGCTTCATACCGGAATCCGCATCCATTCTGTATGGCAGCATACTGCTCAGATAGGACAAAGCACAGAATACAACAGAGATCACAGCGGCAATCCCAATTTTAATATACCAACCCGATAAAAAGTTCTGATCAACCATCCAGGTGTCTTTACCATCTAATATCAAGTCATTCACACAGGCGTACACCTTAAAACCAAAATACGTAAATGAAAATATCGTGAGTATCACCGTGTTACCGAAGAACCCTATCCACAACGATTTTAACCGCTTCCGGTAGATATACATTAACCAGCTTCTTTCCTCCGGCGTTAACGGAACCTTTTCCGGCGTGGGTTTCTCCATATTATTTTGCAATTACATTATGGTATATCTGCCACTTTCTTCAAAAACAAATTTGGAATGCACACCCCTGTTGACATAAAAATAATCCCCTTCATTCATTTTATAGTAGGTGTCTTCATCTACTTCGTGGTGCAGGTAAACGGCATCGTCAATATCAAAAAAATATTGCCCGCTTACCTCGTAATATTCTTTCTTTACGATCAGGTAGGGTACTTTTTCCTTTACGCCCATATCTGCATCTTTCTTTAGCGGCCGCACTCTTTTCATCCAAAAATAGACACCTGTACTCATGAATATCGTCTCGACGAAGACGATACTTATAATCTGCGTTCCAAACCTTGAAATAAATTTTGCATCATCATTTCTTTCCCAACTAAATATACCGTTTATTGACTTGGAAAAGGCCAGGGCAAAAAGGAATACATAGACAACAAAAAGCAGCCTCCTCCGCTGGTCATAAACCGTTAGCAGCAGATCTTTTTCATCTGCCGACAATGGCACCTGTTCATAAGGAAGTGGCTGCATGACGGAATTTATATAACTAAAGATAAGAAACAATTGCAGAATTTATTAAGTATAAGAATACAATCTCGTTCCTTAGGGAAGTCTGGAGGACTTCAATAGGAATAGCCGCCGGTGAAACCGGCGGAAAATGTTGACAAGCACCAACCCGGCATGGGTTGAACGAGGCATAGAAAATGTTGTAGTTGCTTAACTTCAGGACTCCTTACCCATACTGTCGGGTTGGTTTATTATTCGCAGATTGAAATAGTAATAATAACTCGCGAATTACGTGGCATCTCCCTTTAGTGACGTTGGCGAAATAAATACCACTATATGACGAAGTTATTTTTCTTTTATGCGAGGCGCAAAATCCGCGAATAGTGAGCTATTTAAGGACTTTTGAGAGGAAGCAGAAATGGAAAAGAACGAGTCAGATGGTTGTATTTATTTTGTCATCGTCACTTAGGGTTGGGGTTTTCTCGCGAATGTCATCGTTCCTAAGTCATTGGTGTACTGAAAATAGCCAAAATCGAACACATTGGCTTAGTGACCCTTGTGTATTTCTTTGTGTCCTTTGTGGTAAAAAAGCAAGTGCATTGGTTGTTGGTCAGCTGATGGGCTTAGTGGTTGTAATTGCCCAGAACTTCTTCACCTGTTCTGCAACGGTATTCATATCCAGTTCATTCATGCAATTAAAGTGTTTTTTAGGGCATTTGTCGTAGCCCAGTTTGCTGCAAGGATGGCAGCTTAGTTCTTTACGCTCCATTATCACAGACTGCATGGCTACCCGGTCTTTAAGATTATTAAAGCCATAGTAGGGAAACATACCCATCTCCGGCGAGGTATTGCCCCAAAGCGATATCACAGGTTTTTGAAAAGCCGCAGCTACATGCATTAACCCCGTATCATTACTCACTATTACGCGGGCATGTTTCACCAATTCCGCCGACTCATTTATACTGAATTTACCGCACGAATTATATATTTTCACAGGATCCTGCAACGCTATATCCATGCCCTCGTCAATGTCTTCTTTACCCCCCAAGAGCAGTATAGGGTATGGTACAAGTTCACAAAGTTTCTTCCATTGCTCCACAGGTAGTTTCTTGGTATTGTAAGAGCCGCCTATCACGAAGCCCACATACCCGCTCCAGTGGCTCATGGGCACATCTTTATTACCTATTCTTTTATGCTCCGGCAAAAAATAGTCGAGCCCCTTACCGTCATTATTGATACCCAATGGTCGCACCGCCTCAAAATATCTTTCAACAATGCTTTTATCGGGCATGAGGTCAATTTTAAAGTTAGTGAGCAGCCACTTCTTAATATTCAGCTTCTGGAAAGCATAACTCTGCACCTTCAAAGCCCTCTTTACCCGTAACGTGCGTAGATTATTGTGCAGGTCTATAACAAGGTCAAACTTTTCCTTTCTCAGTTCTTCTATGGCTTCTTGAAGGTCGTCCTGCAGGTAATGGAGCTTATCTATGTAAGGGTTGTTATTGAGTAGTGGCCCAAACGTCATCTTGGTAAGATAGTGCACTTCGGCATCGGGCCGTTGCTGCTTCAGGCAGCGAACAACAGGCGTGGTAAGCACAATATCGCCAATGGAAGAAAAACGGATCACCAACACCTTCATAACGAAAACAAACGATTGATTGCTTAAATATTGGGAAGTAGGCGTCCCACACCTTTTTTGGCGTGGGACATCTATAAGTAATGATGCCCCTAATTAGCAGAATAGGTCAGCTCGCACCATGCCTTGCTTTCCGTCACTCCCAGTGCAGCCTTAGCGGCAGAAGAAATGCCTATGATGCAATTTGCAAATTGCTTGGTATTAGGTATCGGCCCCAGCACACGCACATAAATTGTTTTATCCATGCCGGGGTTGTACACCTTTATTACACTTTCCCGTGCAGCAGTATTATGAAAGGCATAGTAGATATTGTTCTTACCCTGTTTGTCGAAGAATACAGCCGTACCCTTTTCGGTCAAAACATTGGTACCATTATTCGTCTGCCTGTTATATGCAGTATCAAGCCCGCCAAGGATATGAAACTTAGAGGTGTCGTATGACGGCCCTTTTTTCATCAGAACATAGGCTACCTCACTTGCAGGGTTTGCTGAATCCCTCGGCACTATTTTCACCCATCCAATAAATAACGTCTGCCCAGGAATAATAGTATAACCTTTAAGGTTGTTCCATTTCCGCATATCGTCCTTTGTAACGCCGGCATACGTGCTTAAAACACCCATATCATCCTTGGCGGCAACACGGTAATATAACGGGCATTGGCCACTGAATGTTTGCTTGTTCACCGAATAGTTATCCGGTGTAACAGGGATATTTATCGTAGCCCCAGCCACGTATTTCTTTACATCCTGGTAATCGTTCGCATATTCCAGCGCTACATCTGTAATATAAAACCGCTTTGCAAGCATGTGCAAAGTTTCCCCAGCCCGCATCACGTACTTTATTGCCCAGCTATTACCCTTGCGTACGGTAAACAAACTGTCTGATGTTTGCGCACTCGCAGAAATAACTGATAATGAAAATAAAACTATCAACAAACGCTTTAACATGAGTCTATCTGATTTATGGCGAAAAGTACAACAATTATGCCCAAAATTGCTAATGTTATGCTATATAAAATTATACATCTGAATTATTGAGGTTTCTATAACAATAACCAATAGTTGCAAAACGAACATTTGCTACACAATTTCTAATCATAATCTGTAATATCCATACGGATCCGCCAGTGTTTGGGCAAATAATTATTGATCCTGTTCCCAAGCGATTTTACCCAGCCAAGTCCAAGTCCGTTGTATCGCACCACCAGCCAACCTTTTTCTATTTGTTCCAGCCCCCCTATGTCTTCTCTTTTCAAAAAATGTAAAGCCTGCTCCCTGTTTAAATTGATGCCCGACAAATTTTCGTTTGCATCTATGCTCAACGCCACATCATGCGCCGGAAGCCAATCTTTGGCAGTAGGCGAACCAAGCAGCAACCCTGTCTTTCTGAAATAAACAGTCTTCTGCAGCAATTGAATATCCGGTTCATGGCCGGGACGGATGGCGCTGAAATGCTCGTTATCTGTTTTTATCACGCACACATCTTCATTGTTCAATAAGTACCCGGCCTGCTCCTGTATCTTTTTATCGTGCGCTGTTTTGAATCTCGCATATTTTAGCGTTTCGGCATTTTCCTTCTTCTGTATAGCAGCAATAAAAAAGCCTTCGCCTTTTACCTTCCCCGGAAAAAAGCGGTACCCGGCCATACCCTTCGGTGAAAGAACTTTAACAATTCCCCATTCCTCATTTATCGGAATATCAAGACTTACAATTGCGTGATTTTCTTCCAGCCAGTCGAGTATTTCTTCATCCTCCTGCGGCGAATAGGAGCAAGTTGCATAAATAAGTATCCCATCTTCTTTTAATGAAGGCCACACATCAGCCAGTATCCTTTGCTGGCGTTCCCCGCAAAGTTGCACATTGTTTTCGCTCCACTCATCCAGCGCGCGGGCATCCTTCCGAAATAGCCCGGAACCGCTGCATGGAGCATCCACCACTACCACATCGAAATACCCATGCAGCCGTCCAAAATCCCGGGGATCATTGCTGGTAACCCAACTATTCATATATCCCCAGCGTGTCATGTTTTCTTCCAGTATTGTTGCCCTGGCACGGATCACGTCATTAGATATCAGGAGGCTCTCCTTATCTAACAGGGATGCGATAAGCGTACTCTTACCACCGGGCGCCGCACACAGATCAAGCACACGCAAACCAGTTCTATCGCCAACGCAATTTTTAAAAAGGTGCGCCAAAAACATAGACGATGCCTCCTGCACATAATATGCCCCGGCATGGTATGCAGGGTCAAGCGTAAATACGGGCCGCTCATTAAGATATACACCATCATTGCACCACGGCACCTTTTCATTCACAGTAAACAGAGCTATATCCTTAGCCTTGTTTATCCGCACAGATGTTACCGGCCCATGCTTATGCGCAGCAATGAAGGAGGCCTCATCGAAGCCCTTTATGCCTTGCAGATCGTGTATTAATGGCGCCGGTAAGTTTTTCAAGAAGTTGTTCGGAGTATAAGTATGCTATATCTGAAAATCTACACCCGTATAGTTATGCGGCGTAATTGCCTTTAGTTCTTTCTTCACTTTAGCATTTACTTTTAGCGTATTCACAAACTCATGTATGTCCTGCTTCGTGATGCTGGCCTTCCCGCGGGTAAGCGCTTTTAAAGCCTCATAAGGCTGCGGATAGTTTTCGCGCCGAAGCACGGTCTGTATCGCCTCAGCTACCACGGCCCAGTTCCGCTCCAGGTCGTCCTCCATTTTTTGCTTGTTAAGCAATAGTTTATTCAGCCCTTTCTCTATGGAGCGCAGTGCAAGGAAACTATGACTTAGGGGCATACCTATGTTGCGCAATACTGTGCTATCCGTGAGGTCTCGCTGGAGGCGGCTCACGGGGAGCTTGGCGCTCAGATGTTCATACAGCGCATTGGCTATACCCAGGTTACCTTCGGCGTTCTCAAAGTCTATCGGGTTCACTTTGTGCGGCATAGCGCTGCTGCCCACTTCGCCTTCCTTCACCTTCTGTTTAAAATACTCCATAGATATGTATTGCCACACATCCCTGCACAGGTCTATGAGTATCGTATTAATGCGTTTTAACGCATCAAACTGCGCGGCAATGTTATCATAGTGTTCTATCTGGGTGGTGAACTGCATCCGCTCCAACCCCAGCTTTTTATTCACAAAGTCATTCCCGAATTTTTCCCAGTCTATGTGTTTGAAAGCTACCGTATGCGCATTGAAGTTACCGGTAGCCCCACCAAATTTTGCAGCAAAGGGAATGTTCAGTAACTGGTCTATCTGCCCCTCCAGGCGCTCCACAAATACCATTATTTCTTTGCCAAGCGTGGTAGGCGATGCAGGCTGCCCATGCGTGCGGGCCAGCATGGGTATGCCCCTCCACTCAGTAGCAAGATGGTATAGCTGTAAGTGCAGGTTCAATAGCGCTGGCAGGTATTGTTCTTCCAGGGCATCTTTCCACGATAGCGGAATGGACGTATTATTTATGTCTTGCGACGTAAGGCCAAAATGTATCCATTCCACGCTGTCCCCAGCCCCAAGGGCCTTTAGCTTATCTTTCAGAAAATACTCTACAGCCTTTACATCATGGTTAGTAGTTCGCTCCGTGGTCTTTATCAGCTGTGCATCGGCCTCAGTAAAATCCTGGTATATCTGCCGCAGTTTTGCAGGCTTCAGTTTTGCAGGCAGGGTTATCACTTTTTTCTCAGCGAGGAAAAGAAAATACTCCACTTCTACCCTTACCCGGTAACGTATCAATCCATATTCCGAAAAATAGGGCGCTAAAGATGAAAGTTGTGAGCGGTATCTCCCATCTATCGGGCTGATGGCAGTAAGCGAGTTGAGTTCCATTGGGCAAAGATATAATAAACCCGAAACGCCACCGCCGGTTATTGAAAAATTGCAGATAAGCTATCAACCAAACAACGGCCTTTTGTGGCTGTTCATTATTGCAATTACATAGACCTTATTTTCCTGCACTTCATAAATTACAACATATGGGAATGAAGGAAGTTTTACATCCCTTATTTTACTGATGCGAACTGACGAAATAAATGAATAATATTGAGGCGCTGAAGATAGCTTTTGATAGACTTCCAATAACTCAATAAAAAAGCGTTCGCCAAGTGACGGATTTATCTGATCATAATAATCAATAGCTGTATTTGTGTCCTCCTGCGAACGTTGACTAAAAATTAAATCATACACCATTACTGCTTCGATGCTTACGGATGTTATCAATTGTTTGCTCTAAAGTGTAGGTTTTCTCTTTACCAGAAAGCATATTTTCTTTTGTCGCCTCTAGCATATTTAGAGTTGCTTCGTCATAAGCAACTCCCGACCCCGCTTCATTGCTTAATAAAGTATAGATCGCCATTACTTTATCCTGTTCCGCATGGTCAATTAAATCATGCAGTTTCTCCTTTACAACATCATAGTTCATAACGCAAATTTAGCATGTAAATTTACTAAGGTTTTATGAAAATTAAGCGTTTATATCTTCCGGCAAGCCCGTCCATAATATGGCCATCAGCAGGGACAGTCTGATATCCGCATAGCATTGACCAGTTTACTACCCACTATTCATGCCCCACAAAAATCCGCCCGGCCATTTCCCACGCCTCGGCAAACGCCTCTTTGTTTAAGCTCAGCGGAATATTTTGCTGACCGCACCAGCCAACAATATTTTCGGTCGCGATGTTGCCCACCAGTACATCTTCCGCCATTGGGCAGCCTCCTATCCCTTTCATAGCGCTATCGTACCGCAGGCACCCCGCGTCGTATGCGGCCTTTATCTTTTCTTCCCATTTATTGGGCGTAGAATGGAAATGCGCACCAATGTGCACGTCCTTGAATTCAGGAATAAGGTGTTTGAATATGTGGGTTATATTGGCTGGCTCTGCTACGCCTACGGTATCAGACATGGCTATCGTCTTTATACCCAGTTGCGCAAGCCGTCCCACCCATTTTATGGCCACATCGGCACTATAATCGTCGCCATACGGATTGCCAAAGCCCATAGATATATAGATCACAAGTTCCTTTCCCCGCTGCACACAAAGGTTTTGCATTTCCTCCACCTGTTCCAGCGATTGCGCAATGGTCTTATTGGTATTCCGCAACTGGAATGTCTCTGATATGGAGAAAGGGAATCCTAGGTAGCTGATCTCGTCAAACTGCACAGCATCCTGCGCCCCCCTTGTGTTAGCAATAATAGCCAGCAGCTTGGTCTGTGTATTACTCATGTCCAGCAATGGGATCACATCTTTCGTATCAGCCAGTTGCGGTATTGCCTTTGCCGAAACAAAAGAACCAAAGTCGAGTACATCAAAACCAACTTTAAGGAGTACATTCAGATAATTCGCCTTTTCTATGGTCGGGATAAAGGTTTCCCAACCCTGCATAGCATCGCGCGGACATTCAATAAGGGTCATCATTGCTGCAATAGAATGGTAAGGCTGTTGCTGTTCAGCGGCTTATTCAAAAACTGCTTTACAGAAGAATAGTTGTGTACCCGGTTAAGGTCATTCTCATTAATAGAGGAAGATATAACGTAAATGGTATAATGCGCTGTAATGTGGGTAGGCAGCGCCTCAAATGCCTCTACGAACTCAAATCCATTCATTACCGGCATCTGTATGTCCACTAATATAATGGTATGTGATTGTTCATCCGGATGGGATGTTGCCACAAACTCAAGCGCTTCTTTCGCTTGCAGAAAAGACCTTATCGACTCGCTCTTGCCGGTATTCTTAATGATCTTCTCGGCGATAAAACAATCAAGTTTGCTATCGTCAATTACTATAAAATGTAGTTTCTTAGTTTGCACCATTTGCCTTTCCAGGTATTGTTACTTTAAAATTAGTCCCTTCGTTAAATACTGACGATACTTCTATTGTTCCGTTCAGTTTATTCAATGCATCCTTTACATTGTACAATCCAAAACCTGAGCCCGCTGCCTCAGAGGTTGCCCTGTAGAACATTGTAAAGATATTATTTATGTGGTTTTCCTGTATGCCTATACCATTATCTTTAACTAAAATTATCGCAGTATTATTGGCAACTTCAACGTCTATGTCCACAAATTTGTCAGTCGCTGTTTTTCGCTGAAACTTAAATGCATTTGAAAACAGATTATTCAGCACTATTTTAATAGATATTTCATCAGATATAAACGGCTCATTCTGAATAACACGGGAAGTAAAACGTACGTTATCCATTCTCCCGGCTATCCTGAAAAGTGCGGCAGTATCATTAACAATGTTATTAAAATCCAGTTGTTCAAATACCAATCTGCCTCTTTTAAGGTTGTAGTATTCGTGCGTATTTTTTATGAATTCATCTAATTTTTTAACAGCTACATCCATCATCCCGAGAATTTCCCGCAGGTCTGGCAAACTGTCCATTGTCTTTGCCAGGTCAAGGGCGCCTATAACGCTCAATAACGGCCCCCTAAGATCGTGGGTAACGCTATAAGCAAATTTCCCAAGCTCGTCATAAGCCGATTGCAACTCCTTATTCTTGGCAGTTAGCAGCGAGTTTGTAATATAAAATTTATTGGCCTCCTCTATTGCCGACTTTATGTCTGTATCTGTCCAGGGCTTTTTTATGTACCTGAATATGTGGCCCATGTTCACCGCCTCTATCACCGATTCTATATCCGCATAGCCCGTTATCAACATCCGCACCGGTTCAGGGTATGTTTCCCGCATCTCCGAATAAAACTGTGCACCGGTTTTATCCGGCATCCGTTGATCGCACAACACCACGCTTATATCCGGATGCGCTTTTAAATGCTCATACGCCTGCGCAGTATTCGCCGCTATATAAACTGTATAGTCGAACCTGAACGTGGCCTTAAACCCGTTCAGATTGTTTTGTTCATCGTCTATATATAAGACTTTTATTTTGTCCGGTGTATTCAATGCTTTCGCTATTTCTGGATTAAAGGTAATATAAGAATGAACTCCGTCCCCACGCCAACCTCTGAATTTACCTGGATCTGCCCATTGTGTTTATTTATCGTATTATATGCTATGGACAGTCCCAATCCTGTACCCTCTCCCACGTCCTTCGTTGTAAAGAACGGTTCAAAAAGTCGTTTCTTGGTATTTTCATCCATGCCTGTTCCATTGTCCGCTATCTTAACGTAAATGCTGGTTTCATCAAATGTAGTCGTAATAGTAAGCAATCCGCCATCATTTTCTAAATACTTTTTCTTTATAGCGTAAATAGCATTTGAGATAATATTCAAAAATACCTGGTTTAGCTTGCCAGGGTAGCATTCTATCACGGGCAGGTTGGCATAGTGTTTTTCTAATTTCACCTTCGTACCCAAAAGGTTATTTGTAATAACCAGGGTTGATTCCAGCCCTTCATTAATGTCTGCCTTTTTCAGGTCATCCTCATCAAGCCGCGAGAATATGCGCAGGCCCTTCACTATCTCAGCCGTTCTCGACGCACCATCGCCTATACCGCTCAGCAACTGGTCTATTTCTATTTTCAGATAATCGAAATCAATGTCTTCTTTATACTGTTCTACCTTTTTCTTTTTGTCTGCCAGCGGCATATCCAGTTCAATGATCTGCTCCATTTCATCCACAATATCCAGAAGTATCCTTACATCCCGGTTCAGTGGTTTTACGTTCGATGTTACAAAGTTGATCGGGTTATTTATTTCGTGTGCTATACCAGCCGTCAACTGGCCGAGTGAAGCCATTTTCTCTGACTCCACCAATTGCGATTCAGCTTCCTTTAGTTCCACCATCGCCTGGTGCAGATCATTGTTCGCGGCTTTTAATTCTATTGTCCGCTCCGTCACCTTGCCTTCCAATATTACGTTTTGCTCCCGCACTATTCGTTCATTTTCCTGCAATGCCTGCACAGTCTGGGCCTGCGACTCTTCCTTCTCCTTGCGGAAGATATTAATTTTATCGGCCAGCGCTATAGACAGTAAAACGATCTCACAAGCCGAACCACCCTGCAGCGCATAATACGTAAAGTGGTTATATGGCAGCACATTGAAATTTCTCAATACAAAGATCACCACACTCGCTATAAAAAGGGTCCACGCTATCACGAAAAACTTTGCAGGCCGGTACCCTTTCAGCGCTATTCTTACAGACGTCAGGTAAACAATGATTGCAAGTGTTCCTACTACCCCAAGCAATACATTTGCACAGGTACGGTAATCCCCAAAAAAACTAAAGCAAATAATTATTACATATACTACCTGTATCCCGGTAAGTATCTTATAAAGCGTTGGTGTGTATTGCTTAACGGAAAGAAATACTTTAGTAAAAGAAATTCCAAAAATACCTGACAGCGCGGGCACCCATACGATCATTACATTTGCAAGAAAAAAAGAATCCGGATAAAAAAACCGCGGAGCATATCCCTGCAGGCAGGCTTGCACAAGACCCACAAAAAGTATATACAGTACATAATGCAGGTATGTCTTGTCACGAACCGTAAAATAGATGAACAGGTTGTACAACAACATCACGATTATGATGCCCGCATACAGGCCAAAGATCAGGTCATTGGTATATATGGCGTCTGATATGCTTTGGCTTGTACCAATGTTTAAAGGCAATTGCATTTGCTCAGATGCAATTACCTTCATGTAAAAAACCTTCGTTTCAGATGGAGCTATGGCCAGGTTAAAGATGTAGCTCTGGTGCTTGTACTGCCGTGCATAAAATGGCACAAACTCCCCCGTAACAAGCTTATTATAAATTCCTCCCGCATTTGGGCTGAAAAAAGTAACGGTATCTATCGTAGGATATTCTAATTGTAAAGCTAACGTTGGGGCTGTAGTATGATTCGAAATGCAGATCTTTACCCAGAATGATGAGGCGCTTACCTCCAGGTTAGGCACTTGCTGATGTTTATTGACAAAATCCTTCGATGCCAATACCTGTTCAAAGCTCAGGTCATTATGCTTATCTTCCAGTATCGCAACCTTATCCCCTATTATTACATTTCGTGAAGGGTTGCTATAAACCACAGTATCCTGCCCGTATCCATGGACGGATATTAAAGAAAACAAGACTAAAAAATAACTTATTACTCTGTTTCTGATCATAGTATTATCAGGCAAATGTAAGCATCTTATCAACCGGTATCCTGTAGGATTTTACCGAGGGTTTATTGGCAATGCTTAACCGGAATAAAAATACAGGTTCTTTGCCAATTGCACCCGGAAAAAGTTTTACAAACCTTGGGTATAACTCTGTGAATTCCTCCTTCATTAATGCCGGCATCCCTACCCCGTCGCCATGCACAAGGCGCGCAAAGTGCAGCAATGCAGCCACCATAGGTTGCAGCGACACATCGCATTTAGCGGCCTGCAGCCACATGCGCTGCACGGCACGCCCCCCGGTGAGAAAACTCATCGGTGAGAAATCTGGCATTGTCACCAGCCCGACCACTGAGGCCGACTTAACTGCCTTCCTTGGTATCCGCTCCAGCCCCTTGCCCGCCCGCCAGGTACTCAGCAGTTTGGCTACTTCCATGTCCTTTACCAAACGCAACCCCACCATTTCCGATTCTAATAACTCAATTGTAGCCAGGTCTATACCGTCCTTGCTTGCCTGGCTCTGCTCGGGTGTCCAGCGCAGTTCTTTCTGGTAAAATTCTATATGCCCCTCCGGGTGTAGCAGCCGTAAGCGTTCGGCTGAACCGAAAATATCGGCTATCTCATCCAGCTCATCTTCCTTATCCAGGATAAAAAGCCCCGCACCCGGCACGGATGCAACGGCTTCTCTCAATAAATTTATTTTATCCTCATCAATCCTAACCCTCGGCCCGAAGTTCCGGTTGGTTTCCCGTAAAAATATATAGTTGCCAAGTTCTGCCGTATTATACAATGACGAAGAATTAACAGTTGCGGTGAATTGAATTGCAGCTATCAACTTAGTATTTCCAGGTATCGGAAAATAATGGACGGATGTGCCTACATTCATTTTACTGGACTGCAATTCCAGGTTTTCTATGGCAGCCCCTAAAGCGATATCTGATGCTATATTTTCGAAATCACCAAAAGAAATAGAACGCACTTTATCATGAAAGAGAAATAATGTCCCTTGCTTATAGAGCCATTTCCATGGTTGGTTATTACCGGCAGATGGCGCTTGTATTGCAGCGCCAACAATTTCAGTAATTTCGTTCGTACCAATTTCAGTAACATTCGCCGGCAAATTTCGCAACGCATCGTTAGCAAGACTGCTCATTTCTTCTTCTGTCAATGGATCGGCAGCATAGGGTAGCACAAACTCCTCCCTCACCCTTGTATCGGGGATTATCTTTTCAAGGTCTATAAAATACCTTCCCGAATCGGTGTATTGGTCCAGGAATATCCGCCTGCACGTATCTGCTGCCACTGCGCCACCAAGCGCCACGGCACTTGCCAACTGTGGCCAGGTAGTGAGCGTGTTCTCTATCTCCACCATCGAAGCCTTCATGCGGTTCGATAACGTTTCGAGGCCCGAGATCGGCAGCATATACGGCAGCTTCTCTTCCGTTGTTTTCAGGTTTTTTAATACATTGAGGTCTATGGTCAGGCCCTCCAGCCAGCCATGTATTATTGGCCGTTGCGGGTCCAGGTCAAAGCGTTCCACATCAAGGGTCCCGCGGTCGCTGGCTTCCATTATCACCGGCACATGCAGTTCTTTGGCCTTTATCCGGCATTGTATTTTCACATTTACACTGTCGCACTCGTCTATCACCGCATCCAGTTTCCCGCCCTTCATAAAGAAGTCATCAATGTTCTCGTCTGTAAGCCCCTCCGTATAACACACAGTCTTAAAAAAGGGATCTATTTCGGCGATCTCCCGGGCTACGGCATAAGCCTTTAATAAACCCAGGTTGTGCACGCCCGTTCTGATCCTGTTCAGGTTATTCAATTCCAAAGTGTCAAAATCAGCCAACCTCAACTCTCCGCATCCCCGCTCCAGCGCCAGCGTCACCGACACCGACTGCCCAACAGACAAGCCAATTACACCCACCTTCTTTGTAGCCAACACTTCCCGCTCCGCAATAGTTATCTTATTCCTGTTTGCCGCAGTCCTCAATTCTATAAATTCGGCCTCGTCAAGCATATGCACCATACGGCCAGACCAGGGATAAAAAACCCAAACACCGTATTCCTTTATGTCTTGCCCGTTTAAATGTTGCGCTATAAGGTGTGAGTAGTCTTCCGTCGTTAGCTTCCGCGTAGGATTTCGACTCTTATTGAGTTCTCTTAACTGGTCGTATAGTTCATCATTGATACAGAAAACGGATCCGGATTCTAAAAGGTCATTAAAACTCTTTTTGCTTTCTTCATTTGCAAGCCGAAAAAAATCAGGTCGGTATTGCTCCTTCGTGTTTATACTATTTTGCAGCAACTGGTGATACTTCGGACCCATATCCATTAAATTTTCACTTCTTTTTTCCTTGCAACTTTACAAAGATATATGCGCTGATTTGATAATCAGATTATAATTAACCTCTAAGCCATCTCCCCTCGGAGAAATTTCAATTTTCTGCTGTACCGGGTTTTCCCTCAATTCAAAAATCTTATCCCGCTCATCAGGGTCAGCCATCGACAACTCTGCCACATCACTAAGCAATACTGAAGTTGCCACAAGCCCCTCCTTCGGATAGAAAAAAGTGCCCTTGTCACCCAGGCGCTCATCTACGAGAAAACCTACCCGGTTAGAATTTTTCACAGTTGCCGGGGCGCACAATGCATAAAGCGTTTGTAGTTTTAACTGCGACGCAATGGCCACGCCTACCCTCGTCAGGTAAATACTGCCGATACCCAGACCCGCAACTTCCCTCGAATTCCACAACCCGCATAATTCACCGGTACCATCTGCGGAATGGTTCTTCACAAACCCATGAATATTTGGGTCAAACTTAGTCAATGCATCCTCTATAGGTAAGGGAAATTTTCCTTTGGCAACCTGTATTCTCGCTCCCCCGTATATTTTTTCCCCATCTTCCGATTCCACCAAAATCACGTATGTATCGGGGTCGTTGAACCATACCGCTTTAGCAGAGGTGATCATAGCAATACCATAAATCTTTAGTACCTTTGAGTGGCCCTCAACGTACATTTGGCATGTTTCCAGATCGTCAACTGCCCTAAACGCCTTGATAACTAATTTTATTTGGTCCAAACTAATAAAATTAAAATAGGCAAAATAAAAAATGCGCTTATAAAATTAAACAAAAGTTAGCTATTAAAATAAAATATTTAAAAAGTTCCCTTTTTCAAATTGTAGTGTAATAATAAGAATTTATTTTTACAATGTTAAATAGTAGTAGGCTACTTCCAATAAATTTCTTAAATTTCATGCGAATTACCTTTTATGAGTGAAAAAATATCCATCTTATATGTTGACGATGAAATGAACAACCTTGTCTCATTTAAAGCTGTTTTTCGCATAAAATATAACATTTTTACTGCTATTAGTGGTGAAGAAGCCATTAAAATACTGAAAAACAAACAAATAAACATAATTATTACAGATCAGCGTATGCCCCAGATGACCGGGGTAGAGTTCCTGGAATCAATACTCGATGAATTTCCCGATCCGATACGAATACTCCTTACAGGCTATGCCGATATGAACGCCGTCATTGACGCCATCAACAAAGGTAAAATATTCCATTACCTCACCAAACCCTGGAACGAAGAAGAATTGGATATGGCAATCACCAGGGCATTTGAAGTATATCAGCAGAAAATGGACGAAAAGGAAATGAACAGCAAACTCACCCTTTCCAACGAGCAACTCGAATTCCTGCTAAGACAAAAGTTGCTATCCTAAATCAAACATCATCAAGCTAATGTCATTCCAGGTGATGATGCTGAAGGCATCAAACGTTTATAGAAATATCAATACAAAATAAGTGACGATGCCGAAGGTATCGAACCCACGTTTGCATAGATGCTTTCTGGTCTAACGATTCTTGTCACTGGCACTTACTACACCCTACCCCACCTTCACGCAGGTACAACTTGTGCAACAAATCGTATTTAAGCCATACGTAGTATGACGTAACCCTGGCTATTGCAAAGCCTTCTTTGCCATCTAAAAACCCAAGCAATAATACGTAGCATTTAAAAAAGTTAAACGCCGGCGAAAGAAATCTTTTTACGAACGTTGCTTTCTTTCCCCGCATATAAAACTTCTCTGCATTCAGCGTCGCATATCTTATTGTTTTCTCCGTGTTCTGCTCTTCCCGGGTAACTGGGTAATGATCTGCTGCGCCTCCTATCATCTTATGCGTTGTATTTTCCCCAACAGGGTGCTCATGTATCGGCGACAGATCCCAGGCTACGCGCTTCCGGTTATATAATCTATAAACTTTATCCCTCCCCCATTCCCCAAACCGTATCTTCTTTCCCAAAAAATAATTCTGCCGTTTAAAACCATAGATCACCGCCTCGTCCCCTGTATTGATAGCACCAACAGCATTCGCCAGTTCCCTCGTCACGCGCTCATCAGCATCAATTGCCAGTATCCAGTCGTTCAAAGCCACCTTCGCGCCAGCATTCCGTGCAGCCCCAAACCCCTCCCAAAGCACTGTAATGACCCTTGCGCCAGCTTTCTCGGCAAGCGCTACGGTAGCATCCGTACTGCCTGAGTCAATAACAATAATATCATCACTCGCCATGCGGGCGCCCTCAATGCAGCCTGTAATATTTTCAGCCTCATTCTTGGTAATAATTATAACAGACACTGCACTGCCTTTTGCCATTACTTTTCTTCTTTTTCTTTAAAAACTAACATCTACTATCCAAATAGCATCAATCAATATACTTGTTTTTACCACTAAGGCCACCAGGAATTCACAAAGGTCACAAAACTCACTTTGTGTCCCTTGTGGTTAACTTTGTGTCCTTTGTGGTGACTTTCACTACACCTTTCCTCAAGCACTTACTATACAAACAACTATCAACCCCACGAAACAGTTCCCGGCAACGACTATCTACTATTGACTAACTACTATCTACTACCCCACCATATGCTGATCCAACCCCACCACAGCCCACCTATCCTTTCGCTGCATTGATTCCTGCAACATCTTCATGTTCCGTGCATCGTCTTCCCTGCTGGCAAAATTATGATGTAGATGAAAAGCCACCCCACCAAATTTTATTGACTTCTTTTTTATACCCGTGTTAAATAACCGGATGGCGATGTTACTGTCTTCCCTTCCCCACTCGCCGTACGCCTCGTCATAGCCATTCACTGCTACAAGGTCTTCACGCCAAAACGACATATTGCACCCCCGTACCTCAATAATATCCTTATCCTTTGTCCTATACTTACGCGCCATGAATCGCATAAGAAAAGGCATCCTTAGTTTATTCATGCCATTCTTACCCGTTAAATTTTTAAGATCGGTAAGACTGAATGTTTCCTGCTTTAAAAAGCCTTGTGTAGCAGTTTCATCAACTAAGAAACGGCTGCCATTCAAAAAGTACCCCTTCTCTGACAAAGCAAGATGGTCCTTAATAAAATCGGGATGCAATACCATGTCGTGGTCAATAAAGATAACGTAGGGGTATTTTGCATTTGCGATCGCTATATTATCAATCCGGGTTTTACGTCGTCCCTTTTTTTCCTGTGTAAGATGGATCACTGGGACCGGGAACTCCTTCGTCATCGTTGCGATCAGATCAGCCGTATCACTATTGCTGCCATCATCTGCTATTATCACTTCATCAGGCAGCCTCGACTGCCAGCGCACGCTCTGCAGGCATTTCTTCAAGGCAGCAGGCCAGTTATACGTAGTAATAATTAATGAGCAGCCTTTATTCATAGCACATTCACAGAAGTGGTTTCGATGGGCCAAATTTACAATCAAATAACTATACACTCCCTGTTGTACTTGACAATGTACAAAAAAATGCCTTTTAAGTACGAGCTTTGCGCCTTCTTTGCGTCAGACCTTTGCGTACTTTGCGTGAAATTTTAATATACCCTTCTATCTCCGCTCTACAGGGGATTTTACAAAGCCTTTCACAATTCACCCAACAATTTAACCTGATTTTCGGTAATTATCATTTCAGCCATTGGGCAATAAAACTTACATTTGCGCAATTTGTTTTTTTCCATGGCTCCAACACATACTTCCTCCCCTGCATGGCTATTGCTTGAGGACGGCACTCTCTTTAAAGGAAAATCTTTTGGCGCAAAAGGCACTGCCGGTGGCGAGATCTGTTTTAATACCGGCATGACGGGTTACCAGGAGGTTTTTACAGACCCTTCCTATACCGGGCAAGTACTTATAATGAACAACGCATACGTAGGCAACTACGGCGTGAAAAATGAGGACGTAGAAAGCGACTCCGTGAAAATAAGCGGCCTCATTTGCAAAAATGTGTCTTACCGTTATTCAAGGATGATAGCCGATAACAGCCTGGAAGATTACCTGGTAAAAAACAACATCGTAGCCATCTTTGACGTTGATACGCGGGCGCTGGTGCAGCATATCCGCAACAAGGGCGCAATGAACTGCATTATCTCCACAGATTTGGCAGATGAAGAAACCCTGAAAGCAGAACTCGCAAAAGTTCCGGACATGGCCGGCCTTGAATTGTCATCACAGATATCTACAAAGGAAGCCTATACTTTAGGCAACCCCGAAGCCCCGATCCGTATAGCGGTGATGGACTATGGCGTGAAGATAAAGATACTCCAGTGCCTCGTTGACCGCAATGCCTATGTAAAAGTGTTCCCTGCAAAGACGGGCATTGATGTGTTGAAGGAATTTAATCCACATGGCTACTTCATATCCAATGGCCCCGGCGACCCTGGCTCCATGGATTATGCGGTTACCATTGTGAAAGATATATTGGCTACCAACAAACCGTTTTTCGGCATTTGCCTGGGCCATCAGTTGCTTGCCCGCGCCAACGATATTCCCACATTCAAAATGCATCATGGCCACAGAGGTCTCAATCACCCGGTTAAAAACCTGATCACCGGCAAGTCAGAGATCACTACACAAAACCACGGATTTGGCGTTGACCCCGAAGCCATAAAAAACAGCACACACATTGAGGTCACCCACCTGAACCTTAACGATGGCTCTATAGAAGGTATAAGGATGATAGGCAAGCCTGTATTCTCGGTACAGTATCACCCTGAAGCAACGCCCGGCCCACACGATTCAAGATATTTGTTTGATGACTTCATGAAAAATTGTTCCCAGGAATTGCTCAATCGTTCAATAAATTAATGGCTGAATTACTCATTGGCTCAATGCCTGAATTAACATATAACGCATAAAATGCACTCGCGACCACCTACTATTTACTAACGACTATCTACTAAAATCAACGACCATCTACTAAATACTAACGACTATCTACTAAAAAAATGAAACAGGAAAAAATTCTCATTATAGGCGCTGGTGGCCAGATAGGTGTAGAACTTACACTTGCTTTACGCAAACTGTACGGTACGGACAATGTCGTAGCCTCTGATATAAAGGAAGCCCACCCATTGCTGAAGGATAATGGCCCATACGCCATACTTAATGCCATGGACGCCAAAGCCACCCACGAACTGGTGAAGCAGGAAGGCATAACCCAGATATACCTGCTGGCTGCGCTGCTTTCTGCTACGGGCGAAAAAGCGCCGCACAAAGCATGGGAAATAAATATGCAGAGCCTGATGCATGTACTTGACCTTGGAGTGCAGGAGAAACTAACAAAAATATACTGGCCAAGTTCCATAGCCGTTTTTGGCCCAACAACGCCTACGGAGCAAACGCCGCAGCAAACCGTAATAGAACCCCGAACGGTATATGGCATCAGCAAGTATGCCGGCGAGCTATGGTGCCAATACTACAACCAGCGCTGGGGCCTCGATGTGCGCAGCCTGCGCTATCCCGGCCTCATAAGCTGGAAATCTGAACCGGGCGGCGGCACCACCGATTATGCAGTGGAGATATACCACGAAGCCTTAAAGAACAAGAAATACACCAGCTTCCTGTCTGAAAACACCTACCTCCCTATGATGTATATGGACGATGCCATACGCGGCACCATAGAGCTAATGGAAGCACCGGCAGAGCAAATGAAAACACGCATGGCCTACAACCTCGCAGCTATGAGTTTCTCGCCAAAAGAAATAGCAGCATCCATCCAAAAGCACATCCCCGACTTCACCATAGACTACAACCCCGACTTCCGCCAGGCCATAGCAGACGGCTGGCCAAAAAGCATTGATGATACCGCAGCACGCAACCACTGGGGCTGGAAAAACGAATTCGACTTAGACAAAATGACGGCTGATATGCTTATGCATTTGAAGGAGAAGATGATGGAAACTGTGTAGGTGGTTGTGACAAGGAAAAGTACCTGCTGTCTCCCACAATGTCAAATAGATATTCTGTCATGGTGAGCCACGCCGAACCATGACATGTTGAACCATGGCACGAAGCTAAATCAAGGCACAAGATTTCCAATTCGCTACTTGTAAAGTTTAGTTTCTGATGGGATTTTTATCAATAGTTTTTGTTGCTCTTGCAATATTGCTTGCGATACTAATTCTGTTCATAAAAGGCATGAAATCTCTTTATAAAAAAGGGTTCAAGAAATCCGCTAATGCTATAATTATTTCTCTGTTGCTGGTGATGTTGTACGGGATATACACAGCCATTTATCCTTCAGATAGTTTTTACAAAGAGGACTTTGAAACCGATCTTGGCAGACCCTTTCCCAATCATGCGTCTATACTAAGAAAAGACGCTACATATCCTGATATTCATGGCCACTACCTTGCATGTTGCGCAATAGAAGTTGAACAGAAAGACTTTTCAGATTTAAAAACAAAGTTTGTCGCCAATTTCGAAATTGACTCAATAGATGACTTCGACTCTTATAACAAAGTAATGAGGCATTATAAAAAGGATGAGGTCCTTTTCGTCCATCGCGAAACCACGAAGAAAGCGACGGGCAGCTACCTCCTTTTCTTCAAAGACAATAGAACCATCGTCTTCTATCATTCGTTATGGTAGAGCCAGAAAAAGATGCAATAACTTTGAGTGTCTCTATCTTGGTTCAGGCAAGCCAATCGTTCAGAGCATTTTCATTTGCTTTATCCACTTTATCCTGGAATAGAGGCAGATTCTTGTATTTTTCAAGAGACTTACCTATTTGGATAACGGGAGGTTTCCTTTTGTTAAGTTCCTTTTTATTACCCATGTTTTTTGTGTTTTGTAAAATTGTTCGTAATTTATACTTCTTTTAAGTCATACCATTCTATTTTTGTAATAGATGAAACAAATAATTGTTTGGGACCTATAAACATACTTCAAAATGGCAGCAAAAGAACGCGACACTGACAATAATGAATTTACTTTTACCAATGCTGATCTCGCGCAATTTGAAGAACGCAGAAAAAAAAGACTAAGTGGCGAAAGTAAAACATCCTCTTGGGAAGAAGCCAAAGATATTATTACAGGCAATAGCAAATCTGACTTATGCAAAAACAAAAACTCGTAGTACTCACAGGTGCAGGGATAAGCGCCGAGAGTGGCTTGCGCACATTCAGGGATAGCGATGGGCTGTGGGAAGGCTATAACATAGAAGATGTGGCCACTCCACGCGGCTGGCGCAAAGACCCGCAAATGGTGCTCGATTTTTACAATATGCGACGCAGGGATGTGCTTGCTGCCGCGCCCAATGCAGCCCACAAAGCGCTTGCCGACCTGGAAGCGCACTTTGATGTACACATCATTACCCAGAATGTGGACGACCTGCACGAGCGCGCTGGCTCAAAAAAAGTGCTGCACCTGCATGGCGAAATACTGAAAATGAGGAGCGAGAAAAACGAACATAAATCATACACCATAAAGAAAGACATAAAGCTGGGCGACAAGGCCGCAGATGGCGGGCAGTACAGGCCGCACATAGTATGGTTTGAGGAGCCAGTGCCGATGATAGAGCAGGCCATACCCATACTTTATGACGCAGATGTTTTTGTGCTTATTGGCACATCGCTGGCAGTATATCCTGCCGCCGGCCTGGTTGACTATGTGCGGGAAAAAGTGACAAAGTATGTGATAGACAAGAGCATACCACCCGTGAGCAAGTACAAGAACGTAGTGCCAATTGAAATGCCCGCTACCATGGGTGTGGTGGAACTAATGAAGATGCTAAAACTCACCTGAAACCCCTGACCCCTAAAGGGGGACCATCCAGTTAGAAACCCCTGACCCCTAAAGGGGGACCTGCTATTAGACTTTATGGGGAAACTTTGAGGTTGGAGATTAATTTTGCAGGATTATTTTTATTGTCATTTGACCGCTTATGGAGAAGAAAATGTTCCTTCGTGCAAGTAATTTGATATTTGAGAAGGCGAAAGATTTAAGAAATAACCTGACCCCAGCCGAATCAATACTTTGGTCTTATCTACGACAAAAACCTTTAGGCCATAAATTCAGGAGGCAACATCCGATAAGTATTTATATTGCCGACTTTTATTGCCATTCCCTGAAATTGATTATAGAAGTAGATGGTAATATTCACGATAAAGATAGAGTTCATACCCATGATATTGAACGCCAGAGAAACCTCGAGGCAGAAGGCATCGGTTTTCTCAGATTTACGAACTTTGCTGTTGAAAAGAACTTAGAAGTTGTAATTGAAACCATCGAGCGTTATATTCAAAATAAAACCAAAGACTAAAACTTGCAAAACCCTAAGCTCCCCAAAGGATAATCTCTCATTTTCCAAATTCGCTAAACCTAAAAATAATAAATGCTGAAGAGATTGCTTATGCTGAAATGGTGAAAGTTGCCTAATGGATGGTCCCCCTTTAGGGGTCAGGGGTTTATGCGCTTGGGATTTTTCGTGACGATAAAAAACAATCTTGCCAAATCAATCTCCCCTGCCAAAGTTTCCTCCCAAAGCTAAATGGATGGTCCCCTTTAGGGGTCAGGGGTTTATGCGCTTGGGATTTTTCGTGACGATAAAAAACAATCTTGCCAAATCAATCTCCCCTGCCAAAGTTTCCTCCCAAAGCTAAATGGATGGTCCCCTTTAGGGGTCAGGGGTTTATGCGCTTGGGATTTTTCGTGACGATAAAAAACAATCTTGCCAAATCAATCTCCCCTGCCAAAGTTTCCTCCCAAAGCTAAATGGATGGTCCCCCTTTAGGGGTCAGGGGTTTATGCGCTTGGGATTTTTCGTGACGATAAAAAATAATTTTGCCAAATCAATCTCCCCTGCCAAGGTATCCTACCATAGCTAAATGGATGGTCCCCCTTTAGGGGTCAGGGGTTTATGCGTCAGGGGTTCAAACTAAACAACGTATCCACAAACTCTTCCTTGTTAAATATCTGGAGATCCTCCAGTTTTTCACCCACACCTATGTATTTCACGGGTATTTTGAACTGGTTGGCTATGGCCAGCACTACCCCGCCCTTCGCTGTGCCATCGAGCTTGGTAATGGCTATGGCAGTGACATTTGTTGATGCGGTGAAATGCTTTGCCTGCTCCAGTGCGTTCTGGCCTGTGCTGCCGTCAAGCACCAGCAGCACCTCATGTGGCGCATCAGGCATCTTCTTTTTTATTACCCGGTGTATCTTTTCCAGCTCGTTCATCAGGTAAGCCTTGTTATGCAGTCGGCCTGCGGTGTCTATTATCACCACGTCCGATCCTTTGGCTATGCCCGCTACCACCGTATCAAACGCCACCGAACTGGGATCGCTACCCATTTCTTTTTTCACTATTGGCACATCCACACGTTCGCTCCATATGGTCAGTTGGTCCACCGCAGCAGCACGGAAAGTATCTGCTGCGCCCAGCAGAACCTGCTTGCCATTTTTCTTAAAATTATATGCCAGCTTGCCTATAGTAGTAGTCTTACCCACACCATTTACGCCTACTACAAGTATTACATAAGGCTTCTTACCGGCAGGCACATCAAATGTAGCAAACTCATTAGAGGGTGCCGCAGTGAGCATACTCATTATCTCCTCCTGCAATATCTTATTGAGTTCTGACGTGCCTACATATTTGTCACGGGCCACGCGCTTCTCTATACGGTCTATAATGGCCACGGTAGTCTCCACGCCCACATCGGCGCTTACAAGGGCGTTTTCTACCTCATCAAGCACCTCTTCGTCCACCTTGTCCTTGCCAGCAATAGCCTTGCTGATCTTGGAGAAAAAGCCCTCCTTGGTTTTCTTCAAGCCCTCGTCTAAAGCCTGCTTTTGTTCTTCCTGATCTTTATTGCGTTTAAACAGTTTATCGAATAAGCCCATGGTGTGTGATTAGCGGGTGCAAAATTAGCGAAATATAACTGCAATTAATTGCTCAATGACTTAATTGCTCAATGACTCAATATCCCCGGATTAACCGGCAATCATTAACTTAACGAAAAAAGCATATGGGACGATGAAGTTGACAGCATATTCGTGTGCATTCCCCCTTGCGCGCAGGTTTTGTGCATCGGCGAAGGGGGATAGGGGGATGTCCTGGCAATGTCCCGTTTTTTCACCTTCCGACACCCCACTCAAAAAAAATATTGTGGATAACTCATATTGCTGGCTCTGCGGTATGATATGCTGGTAAAGGGTTTTGCAGGCTACTTGATTTTTAGGGTGACCCTATTTGTGACCCTACCACAAAGCTCAGGGTTGTGTCCTTTGTGGTTCAACTTCGTGTCCTTTGTGGTTGTTTTCACTACTCCTTTCATTTCCCTGCACAAAGATAGCTGGGGAATAGACGCGCCCCAAGACGAAATATTTATTGGGGTATTCGGATTATTGCTTGTTATATTGCAATATCTGCATTGATTTTAATTTATTGAACTCAATGTCAGCCGTCAACAGTGGGATATTCAAATCAATAGTGGTTGCGGCAATTATGCTATCAGGCAATTTTAATTTATGCGCTTTCCTGATTTTTATTGCCTGTTGTTTTATAGCGGCATTCATTTCTACAATATAACAATCCCCTAAAAACTCTTTTACTTTTGTTTCTTCGGGTACCGAATATTTACCATAACTCAATAGCTCCATTTCAGTAATAAAGGAAATATAGATGGTTTTCTTATCCAGGATCTCAAATAAAACCTCGTCTCCGTTTAGAAAATACAGTACAATGTTTGTATCCAAAAGGAATTTATCATTGCCATTCATCACGCATACGTTTTTGAATGACCAAAGGGTCTTCTTTCAGTTTAATGACACCTTTGTATTTTAAAGCATCCAGTTGTTTTTCTGTACCTTTCTTGCTACCGGTATATAGCTTATCCAGAGCAATTTTTATTTGTTCCGGGGTTGCATTGCTATTTATTGTAACTACCATTGCTTTAATTTACAATTACAAAGTTAAAGAAAAATTACACCCATTTCCACTACTATATTCCTTTCAATATAATCGAAGATAGTTTTTACTTTCTTGTCGTCCGCCATATCTATGTACTGGTGTAGTTGTTGCCTTCTTGCTGCCGCTGTCATGAATACGGTTGTTTGTACAAATATAAGAAATGTCGTTCTTCAAGGGAAATTAAAGCACCCTAAATTATATTGGTTCAGAACAACAATCAACTTCTGGCTGCATGAACTCCGTTGCAAACGGCGCTTATTTGCTGTCACAGATGCCCGCCTTGCGGAACATCTGCGACAACTGAATAAGTCAACCCTATGTCATATGGTTAAACTAACAATTATCGCTCTTCCTGAAACCAAACACGATGAAATATTTACAATAATACTTAGTTTTGTAAAACAACGGCTAATAGAATAACCATGAAAGACATCAGTCTGTCAGTACCCGATAAAGATTATTCATTTTTTATGACTCTCATAAAAAAGCTTGATTTTGTGCAGGTAAAAGAGCCTAAGAAAACTACAGTTTCATCCTCCAAACAAAAATTCCTTAATGAATTCAAGGAAGCCGTGGACCAGGTGAACCTGGCAAAACAGGGGAAAATAAAACTAAAATCGGCAGAACAGCTTCTTAGTGACGTTGGCGAAATAAATACCACCATATGACGAAGTTGTTTTTCTTTTATGCGAGGCGCAAAATCCGCGAATAGTGAGCTATTTAAGGACTTTTGAGACGAAGCAGAAATGGAAAAGAACGAGTCAGATGGTGGTATTTATTTTGTCATCGTCACTTAGTGAGTTATAAGATATAAATATCGGACCGGTTTGAGAAAGAGATCAAGAGTCATAACTAAAGTTCTTTATGCAAATATAATGAATGTTTTCTTTTTTTTCCGTCGCTTGTCTTATTTCCCGACATGCTTTGCGAAACTAAAACACGACAAGGACATTAAGCAGCTTTAGCCTTCCCGGTATTTTTCACACGTTTTGTTGAACGACGAGCTAACGCTTTACGATTTTTTAAGAAATCGCTGAATTCTTTTTCTTCTTTGTCGTCCAAAGGTTTGTTTATAAACACAAAATCTTTGTCGTCCATTTTCTTAAAGTTTATCATAATTAAAGTCTTTAAAATATTTTGTCACTAATTGCAAGGCTGGCTTGGTATCTATAAACATACGATTACCGCCAAACAGCTCTGCACCAAGCGTATTCCGGTAATGCTCTATCAATTGGGTTTTGGCAATAAAAGAAATTACGCCGTCATATTTTAATTCAAAAGCCATTTTACACGCAAAGGCGACAAGATTACCGGCAACCCCATTGTAAAGTTTTTGTTTGCCCTTGTTAAATTTTGCACTCTCTATCAGATCCATAAATACATGGTCATGCTTGTCGGTAAGAGATGTAAGCCCATGAATGATTGACGGGTTTTTAATTGTTGTCAGTTTATAAACCTGTTTGGCGCTGTCTTTAAGTTCGCTATGCCAATTAAATGCCCATTCTGTTTTCTTTATTTGCCTGCTATCTCCAGGATGAAGCTTTATAACTACTGTATCAAAGACCTCGCCTGAAATAACATTCTCTATAGAGTTGGTCAGTTTGTCGATTTCAAAATCAAGGTAATTTGTAGCCATAATTTACCTTACTAAGGTAGCAAAAAAAATTGACATTAGGTGCTTTTTATGGATCTTTTTTTATTGCCTTATTGGTGGAGTAGAGGCACAGCTTCTTGCCAGTTTGCTGGCATGAACTCCTTTACAAACGGCGCTTATTTGTTGTCACAGATGCCCTCCTTGGGGAACATCTGCGACAATGGGCGCAAAAATCTATTAAAATCAGGTTGAACTCTTTTGCTTTTTATTGTATAGGAAACCCAGTGTTATTACTAAAATTAGCATTGATACTAAAACAATGTATCTACAAAAAACGTCCGGATATGTTTTGTAGATTTTTATTATTTCAGAAACAGCCAAGGCACCCGTTGCCACACACAAAACAGCGGTCATATAATTTAACCGCCATGCATTCGTTTCCATTTGATTCTGCAATGTCTTCGCCTCGAATTTCCTTAAATCCGAAGATTTAAATTCGATTTGATAGCTTATATTAGTTTCAAGAAACAATAATCCTTCAAAGGTTATGCCATATCGCGTTTCCAATGTTTCCATTCCGGTATTCATATCAATAAGTTTTCCGGCCTTATTTTCTGTAATAAAACCATCCCGAATTAGTTTACCTAAGCATACTTCAATAATGCCTGCGGTATCTTTTGTGTACCCATTTCGCTCCTTATATCTGGACGTATATAGTGCATTATAAATAGTTTCAAAATTCCTTTCCATCCCTCTATTTTCCCACAAAGCAAACCAGTTTAAAATGTAATCTAATTCGTCTATTAAAGAGAAATCCCATTTTTTTGTAATGCCCATAATTATGTCTTTACCCAAACGTACAAAATCATTATTTGGCTGTTATTATTTAAAACAATTTAATACTTTTATGGTTCAAAATAAAATCTATAAGTACAATCGCTGCACCTTTATTTTCCTGAAAACCAATGACAAAAATGAGAATAATTTTATTTTTATTAATTCCACACTTAATGTATGCCCAAAATGATCTTTCTAAAATGAATATGAAAGGTAAAGTGAAGTCAGATACTTGCTTTTATTATGATGTTTTCGATCAAATGGGGAAGGATGTTTTGAGTTATAGAGATAAAGAGGCATTAAAATTCAACTCAATTGGAAATATAGAAGAAATTACATACTTCAACGAGCGAAATAATCCTACAAAAAAGATAGCTAATTCTTATCATGACAAACAATTATACCAAACTGATACATTGTTTGACAATGCCTATGATTCACATAGAGCTTTGCTATTTTACGATAATATTGGAAGATTAAATCAACGCGCTATATACCAATCTAATGGAATGGTATTGCGCAAGTCTTTCTATTCTTATTTAGACAATGGATTGTTGTCGGAAATAAAAAACTACAGTTCAAATGGGAATTACGAGGGGTATGTGGCTTATAATTATGAATATCATAAAAATGGGAAAGTAGCTGCGATATACTCCAGTGAAGGTAAATTGACCTTCGATAGTCTTGGACACTATATTGGCGACATGTTTTTTAAAAACAGTGAACAACCGGATGGCTACAAATATTTGTACAACGAAAACGGAGATATAATATGCAATGAGCACGGACAAACATTTCAGTATAGCTACGATGCAAATGGGAATGTGACGCTGCGTATAAAAAGTGAATTAAAATTTGAAAAGATTACGCCCGTAGAACGATCAATACATAGACTACATTATTACTAAACTACACTTTAATTTAATAGCCCCGGTCTTTAGACCGGGGTAAAATCGGGAACATGTAGGCTTTAGCCGAAACCACTCCCGCCGGAAAGCTTGTGTTACGCAGTTTTGGCTAAAGCCAGTTCATTATAGCCTGTCCCCGGTCTAAAGACCGGGGCTATTAGTGTATAACTTGATAAAGTGCAAATTTATCCACTGTTCGGTACTTTTTTCAATTGGGCAATTCCCCGCTAATCCCCTAATTTTGCACTCCCAATCGCAGCCCTCCTTTAGGGCTGTGGAATAATATTTGTATATTTTATTTTAGATGAAAGACTTCTCTTACGTGATGGGGCCGAGCCCGGCCTACATAGAATCGCTGTACAATGATTTTGTAACTGACCCTGCTACAGTGGACCCGGAATGGAAAAAATTTTTTGAAGGATACGACCTGGCCAGCGCACAAGGGCCAAATGGAGAGCGGAGAGCGGAGAGCGGAGAGCGAAAGGACGCGGGGAGCAGGGAGCGCAAGGACGCGGTTGGTGCAGACCAGATAGCTAAGGAAATAGGGGTATTTGAGCTGATACGGGCATACCGTAAACGCGGACACCTGGCAGCTACTACCAACCCGATACGCGCCCGAAAAGACCGCCACGCACAGCTGGAACTGGAGCGCTTTAACCTGGGCGATACCGACCCTAATACTTCGTTTTTTGCAGGCAGGTTTGTAGGCGCTAAGGATATGCCGCTGAAGGATATTATAGCCAAGCTGCAACGCCTGTACACGGGCAATGTGGGCATTGAATACACTTACATTACCGATGCGGTAAAGTGCCATTGGGTGCAGAAGAATTATGAAGAAATGATGCGCAAACCGTTCTCATTAGACGAGCGCAAACGGATACTGGAAAAGCTGAACGAAGGGGTGATCTTTGAGAAATTCCTGAACACAAAATTCATAGGGCAGAAACGTTTTGGGCTGGAAGGCGGCGAAACAACTATCCCCGCCATTGATACCATTATTAATGATGCCGCAGCTGCAGGTGTGGAAGAGGTTGTGATAGGCATGGCGCATCGGGGCAGGCTGAATATACTGGCCAATACACTGGGCAAAACCTACGAACAGATATTCTCTGAGTTTGAAGGCAATATGCCCGAAGATATGACCATGGGCAGCGGCGACGTAAAGTACCACCTGGGCTTCCAGTCGAATATCGTGACTCCGTCTGGCAAAACCATAAACGTGCAGCTTGCACCTAACCCATCCCACCTTGAGGCAGTGAACCCCGTAGTGGAAGGCTTTGCGCGGGCTAAGGCCGACACGCTATACAACAAAGAATACCACAAGGTACTACCCATACTCATACATGGCGATGCCGCAGTGGCAGGCCAGGGTGTAGGCTACGAGCTACTGCAAATGGCCCGCCTTGATGGCTACTATACCGGCGGCACAATACACTACGTGATAAACAACCAGATAGGCTTTACCACCGACTTTGATGATGCCCGCTCTGCCGACTATTGCACCAGCATAGCCTCTATGCTTCATGCCCCTGTGCTGCACGTAAACGGAGATGATGCCGAGGCTGTTGTAAAATGCGCTGCACTGGCGCTGGCCTACAGGCAGAAATTCAACGAAGATATTTTCATAGATATGGTGTGCTACCGCAAGTATGGCCACAACGAGGGCGATGAACCCAAGTTTACCCAGCCGCAGCTTTATGCACTCATAGATAAGCACCCCAACCCACGCGAAGTATATACCCAATACCTGCTGCAAAACGGCGAGGCCGATGCACAGCAACTGGCTAAGGATATGGAGGCTGCCTTCTGGGCAGAGTTGCAGCAACGCCTTGATGAGGTGAAGCAGAAACCGCTACCCTATGTGTATCAAAAACCGGAATTGTGGTGGCAGGAATTAAGAAAAGCTACTGATGCCGACTTTGAAAAATCACCGGATACTGCTGTTAGTGAAGAGGAAGTAAGAAAGCTTTTCAGTGCGCTGATGATATGGCCGGAAGGCTTTAGTCCGCTACGCAAGGTGGAGAAGCTGCTACAGGATAAGATAAAGCTATTTGAGGCCGAGAGCAAGATAGACTGGGCCACCGGCGAACTGCTGGCCTATGCCAGCCTGCTATCGGCAGGTAACGAGGTGCGCCTGAGCGGTGAAGATGTAAAGCGTGGCACCTTCTCCCATCGCCATGCGGTGATCTATGACCAAAATACCAACGAGCCTTATAACCGCCTTAGCCATCTTTCGCAGAGCCAGGGTACGCCTTACATTTATAACTCGCTGCTTAGTGAGTTTGCCGTACTGGGCTTTGAGTATGGCTATGCCATGGCCAACCCCAATAACCTGGTGCTTTGGGAAGCGCAGTATGGCGACTTTGCCAACGGCGCCCAAACCATCATAGACCAGTACCTTGTCTCGGCTGAGCAGAAATGGTCTAATATGAACGGGGTAGTGCTGTTACTGCCACACGGGTACGAAGGCGGCGGGCCGGACCACTCCAGCGGACGGATGGAACGCTTCCTGCAAATGTGTGCCGAGAATAATATTGTGGTCACAAACATTACGTCGGCGGCAAACTTCTTCCATGGCCTGCGCAGGCAGCTTGCATGGCAGTTCCGCAAGCCGCTGGTGAACTTCTCACCGAAGGCCAACCTGCGCCACGTACGTTCTTATTCGCACATCAGCGAGTTTGCCACCGGGGGCTTTAAAGAGGTGATCGATGATCCATTTATACAGGATGCCGCGAAAGTGAAAAAAGTATTGCTTTGCAGCGGCAAAATGTACTTCGACCTCAGCGAAAAGCAGATCACTGACAAGCGCGATGATGTAGCTATCATACGCCTGGAACAGATATACCCTACCCCTGTTCAGCAACTGAACGCACTGAAAGACAAATACAAAGATGCACCGTGGACATGGGTGCAGGAAGAACCGCGAAACATGGGCGCCCTCTCGTTCCTGTACATGAACTTAGATACCTTCCCTATGAAGTATATGAGCAGGCCTGCAAGCGCATCTACAGCCACGGGCTTTGCCAAGCTACATGCTACCGAGCAGCAAGTGTTAGTGGCGGAGGCATTGGGGTAGGTTGTTTTTTACCACGAAGGTCACCAAGAAGTGCACAAGGGACACAAAGCTCATTTTCGTGTGCTTTGTGAATAATATTTTGCTCATCCATTTGTGCATTTTTGAAAACGGGAGCAGCCCTGAAAGGGTGACATCCAACAGCGATGGGCATCGCCCATCGAACTCGCGCAGTTTGCAACTCATAAGTCAGAAATGCACTAAACTACCCTATTTGCAATATGCTTCGTGCCCTTTGTGGTGCCCTCACTCCCCTACTAAGTCAACATACACTACCCATAACAAAACCGCCCCATCACTGAGGCGGTTTTTATTTCTTACAAAACGTCTATATACTAAAGACTAATTACTATCTACTAAAGAGATTAAGCGTGTGCCTTACCCCTTGTCTTTGCAACTACTTCTTCCTCAATATTACGAGGGGCAGCAGCGTAGTGGCTGAACTCCATCACCGATGTAGCACGGCCTGAAGAAAGTGAACGAAGTTGGGTTACGTAACCGAACATTTCGCTCAGTGGCACCTTAGCTTTTATTATCTGCAGGTTGTTACGGCTGTCCATACCTTCCAGCATAGCACGGCGACGGTTAAGGTCACCGGTCACATCACCCATGTACTGGTCTGGCGTAGTTACTTCCACCTTCATTATTGGTTCCAGTATCACGGTCTTTGCTTTCTTGCCTGCCTCACGGAAGCCCGATTTAGCGCAAAGCTCGAACGACATAGAATCACTATCCACCTGGTGGAAAGAACCATCAAATATACGCACCCTCATGCTCTCTACAGGGAAGCCAGCAAGTGGCCCGGTACCCATAGAGGTTTCAAAACCTTTCTGTATAGCAGGGATAAACTCACGTGGAATAGAACCACCAAATATTTCGTTGATGAACTGGAAGCGGCCCTTACCTTCTGCAAGGAATTCAGGCTCTGCCGGGCCTATTTCAAAATAAATATCGGCAAACTTACCACGACCACCCGTTTGTTTCTTATAGATCTCGCGGTGCTCTATCATCAGCGTAAACGCCTCTTTGTAAGCAACCATCGGCGCACCCTGGTTGATCTCCACCTTGAACTCGCGACGCATACGGTCAACGATGATCTCCAGGTGCAACTCGCCCATTCCGCTAAGGATGGTCTGGCCGGTGTCTTCGTCTGTTTTCACACGCAGTGTAGGATCTTCTTCTACCAGCTTGGCAATAGCCATACCCATCTTGTCCACGTCGGCCTGTGTTTTTGGCTCTACAGATATAGAGATAACCGGCTCAGGGATAAACATGTTTTCCAGCATTATCGGGTTCTTCTCATCGCAAAGGGTGTCACCCGTCTTGATTTCCTTGAAACCTACTGCCGCGCCAATATCGCCCGCTTCAATGAAGTCTATCGGGTTTTGTTTGTTGGCGTGCATCTGCATGATACGGCTTATACGTTCGTTCTTACCGCTACGTACGTTGAGCACATAAGAACCTGCATCCAGGTGGCCTGAATAGCACCGGAAGAACGCCAGGCGGCCTACGAACGGATCGGTCATGATCTTGAACGCAAGCGCTGAAAATGGTTCTTTAGCATTCGGGTGACGCTCTATTTCTTCTCCGGTATCAGGATTGATACCCTTGATTGATTCAATATCCAATGGGCTAGGCAGGTAACGGATCACGCAGTCAAGCGCCACCTGTACACCCTTATTCTTATAGGCCGAGCCGCAAAGCATAGGCACAATGCTCAGGTCAAGGCAAGCCTTGCGCACTGCTTCGTGTATCTCATTTTCAGAGATGCTGCTTGCATCAGCGAAGAATTTTTCCAGCAGGTGGTCGTCATACTCAGCAACAGCCTCTACGAGGTGTGCACGCCAGAAGTCCACGTCTTCCTTCATATCTTCCGGTATCGGCACTTCGCTGTAGGTCATACCCTGCGTAGCATCGTCCCAAATGATTGCCTTCATGGTGATAAGATCCACGATGCCTTTGAAATGGTCTTCTGCGCCGATAGGCAACTGAAGTGGCACGGATTTAGCGCCCAGCATGTCTTTCACCTGCTGCACCACCATAAGGAAGTCAGCGCCTACACGGTCCATTTTGTTTACGAAGCCTATACGTGGCACCTTGTAACGGTTGGCCTGGCGCCATACAGTCTCAGACTGTGGTTCTACGCCATCAACGGCAGAGAACAAAGCCACAAGGCCGTCGAGAACACGGAGTGAGCGTTCCACTTCGATAGTGAAATCCACGTGACCGGGAGTATCAATGATGTTGAATTTGTAATTCTTTGATTCCGGCAGTTTCTTGCCCTGCGT
>JABDBX010000010.1:28874-40956 GCA_013288445.1 Bacteroidota bacterium | reverse complement strand
GTGGTGGCATGGCAACAATATGACGAAGCATGGAAAGGGCTTTGTGCTAAATGGCGGCCTGATAGGGTCGCAGCTTGATGCCACGCACCCCATGAATAACTACTGGCAGGGTAGTACATGGGGAAGCAATCCTCAAACGTATGTGTATAATGGTGCCTCCCCATTAAGTTCCAAGCTGTATGTAACGCCGGGATCAACTACTACGCCGACAAATAATGTTGGTCTGCTTGCTCCATATTCATCTTCTTCAACTCCACCAAGTTTAATATCAACCTCTACCACATTTATTGACTGTGGCACGATACCGCCCCCCGGTCACTACAGTGCTATGCGGGAAAGCTACCTGGCAATAGCGCGGAATGAAATACCCTATACTACAGACAGCAATGTAAGCAACTTCCTGGGGCAGTTTGCCGCGTGGTTAAGCATGTGTATGGACAGTTCCCTGGCCGATTCATCGTTGGTATTGCAAAGCTTCCAGATACTTGCCACCACCAGTCGGTACGCGCAGCTTACGGCAATAGAAAATGCGCTATCCATTGCAGATACGGTAACTGCTGATAGCCTGCTTAGCATCTATGTGCCGCCTCTTGTGGGCACAGGAATATCTAATGACACCCTAACAGGTGTGCAGATAGCCGATGATAGCGTAGCCGATTATGTAGTGGCCAACTACAAGGCATTTTATACCGTTTACCGGCATTACATTGTGAACAACATGACCGGAGCCGACAGCGCACAGGTGCTGGCGATAGCTGCCGAATGCCCGGAGATATATGGGCCGGTGGTGTATAGGGCAAGGGCTTTGTACACAGCGGTATTCAATGACCTGAATGTGTGGAACGATGATAGCTGTATGGTGGTGGATACTGCTTATAGAGCGGCGGAAAGAAGTAGCAAAAACCTCTCCCCGACCCTCTCCAAGGGAGAGGGAGGTGTTGCGCAGGCAGGCCAAGTGTATAAACTGTATCCCAACCCTAATGACGGGAATATGGTCTTAACACAAATAATTGCCGATGGAGAACCCGTAAAGGCTGAGGTTTATGATGTAGTGGGCAGAAGCATTTATAAAACGCAGTTGGTATTTGGTGGTAATAAAAGCCTGCTGAATGTAGGCCATATAGAACCCGGTATGTACCTTTTGCAATTAAAAGACAGCGAAAACCGGATATTTAAGTTTAAATTTGTTATCAGCAAATGAGACGGATTTTAGCTATATTAGTGTTTACCTGTGCCTGCCACTTTGTGCACGCACAGGTAAATATTATTACAACAATAGCTGGGAAATACGATACTGCAAGATACAATGGGGATGGTATCCCAGCTTTAGTTGCCGATTTTTGTTTTCCTGAAGCTGTCTGTTTGGATAAATCTGGCAATATTTACATCGCCGACGTTGGTAATGACCGGATACGCAAAATCGATGCGTCAACTGGCGTTATTTCAACCGTTGCGGGATTATCCACTGCTGCGGGGACCGATACATTCGGCTACACAGGAGACAATGTAATAGCAACAAACACAGCACTCTATTTTCCCACTGATGTATTTATTGATAGTACAAATAATATTTTCATTGCTGACGCCTTAAATAATAGAGTGCGTAAAGTAGATGCTGCAACGGGGATAATAACTACAGTCGCGGGAATTGATACAGCCGGGGCTACAGGTGACGGCGGCGCTGCTACTGATGCTGCATTGAATGGTCCCGGTGGAGTTTATGTTGATAAGTCAGGAAATATTTACATCGCGGATTGGCTTAATAACAAAGTTAGGAAAGTAAGCGCCACCACTGGAATAATTACGACCATTGCAGGCACAGGGGCATATGGCTTTAGCGGTGACGGCGGGCCAGCAACTGCTGCCGAATTTGAAGAGTCAGGCAAGGTGTATCTTGACAACAATGAGAATATTTTTATTGAGGATCAATGGAATAATGTTATCTGGAGAGTAGAAGCTACAACAGGTATAATCAGAATATTTGCAGGAAACGGTACCGGAGGCTATTCAGGGGATAACGGCCCTGCTACTGCTGCGCAACTAAACCGTCCAGCGGGTATTTGCATTGACAGACAAAACAATGTTTTTTTTGCTGAATTTGGGAATGGTGTTATCAGGAGGGTTGATGCAGTAACAGGTATTATTACCACAGTTGCGGGTACAGGCGTGTGGGGTTATTCGGGCGATAATGGCCCTGCCACTGCCGCTCAAATGATACCTGCCGGTGTATCCTTTGATAATTATGGAACTATGTTTATTGCAGACTATAATAACCAGCTTATACGGAAGGTTTATAATCCGACGCTGGGGGTGGCCTCTCCCCGGCCCTCTCCAAAAGAGAGGGTGACATTATTACCGAATCCTGCGCGAGATGTACTTAATATAGAAGGTGCGGCTGGGAGTGAGGTGGGCGTGTTTAATTTGCTTGGTCAGGAGGTTTATAAGGGTACAATTACTGATAATAAGCAGTCGGTGAATATTGCTGGTCTTGTAAATGGGGTTTATGTGGTGGAGGTTGCCAATCCTTCGGCGGGGCTCAGGATGACAATAAAATTGGTGAAGGACTAAGATTTTTAGTCCTTCGACTTCGCTCAGGATGACAAAGATGGTAGGATGCGCGAGTGACGCTGTATCGTGAGGTTGCTTCGCCGAAATAATCGGGACTGGCTGTTCCTCGCAATGACGCGAGTTGTGTTGTTTGCCCAATAGCGAGATATTGATGAATGGTGCCTCCCTCGACTGCGCTCGGGATGACATTCTTCGACTGTGCTCGGGATGACATTCTTCGACTGCGGTCAGGACAGGCTCAGTAGCGGACAAGGCGTACAAGAGTGCGACGCAACGGACGCGTAATAGTAGCAATAAGCCGGGACAGAAAAAGGTTTATGGAGTGTATTTATTTCAGTTTTGACAACTTTTGAAAAGTTGTCAAAACTAATACCCGCACAATCTTCGCACCAGTCCCCAACTCTGTTTTAACAATTTAACTTTTTATCCATTTAATTCAAAAGCATACCTTTGCGCCATGAAAAATCTGCGTGAAATAACGTTGCCGGAACTGGAAGGGATGATGGCAGACCTGGGCGAACCAAAATTCAGGGCAAAACAAATACATGAGTGGGTGTGGCAAAAACATGCCGCAGACATTAATGACATGACCAACCTGTCTAAGTCGCTCCGTGAAAAGCTGGTGAGGGATTTTTTCATACCTAAAGTAAAAATGCACCATAGCCAGTATAGCAGTGACGGCACTATAAAGAACCGCCTGCAACTGCACGATGGCTTTTATGTGGAAAGTGTGCTGATACCTACAGAGAAGCGCATGACTGCGTGTGTATCGTCGCAGGTGGGCTGCTCGCTCTCCTGTAAGTTTTGCGCTACCGGTTATATGGACCGCAAAAGAAACCTTGACTTTGACGAGATAGTGGACGAAGTGACCCTGCTGAATGAACTGGCTCAAAAACACTACAATAAAAATCTTTCCAATATTGTGTTCATGGGTATGGGCGAACCTTTGCTCAACTATGGCAATATGATGAAGGCTATAGAAAAGATCACCTCGCCACATGGGTTGGGTATGAGTCCAAAGCGCATCACTGTCTCCACCGCAGGCGTATCTAAGATGATAATGCGGTTGGCTGATGATAAGGTGCGCTTTAAGCTGGCGCTATCGCTGCACGCGGCTACAGACCATAAGCGAAATGAGATAATGCCCATCAATGAGACCAATAACCTAAGCTCGCTGATAGAGGCATTGAATTACTTCTACAAAGCCACGGGCAATGAGATCACCTTTGAATACATCCTCTTCAAGAATTTCAACGACAGCCTGAAGGATGCAGAAGACCTGGTGAAGCTATACCGCAAAGTGCCATCGGACCTCATAAATATCATAGAGTATAACCCCATAGAAAATGCGCGGTTTGAAAAACCGGACGAAGATACCGTTGATGAATTTATGGAACACCTTACTGCAAACCGCGTAAACGTAAGGCTGCGCCGCAGCAGGGGCAAGGACATAGATGCTGCTTGCGGACAGTTGGCCAATGTGGACCACAGCATGATAAAAGGGGAATAACAATCGCTACAGTTGTCCCACACCAGAAAAAGGTGTGGGACAACTGTTCAGGGCGAGCAGAGGTGTGCCCACACCAGAAAAAGGTGTGGGACACCTTAGGTACTAATTAAATCACCTGCGCGATTAAAAATTTGAGGTATTGCGTTGACGGTACATTGAACAGGATAGGGTGGTCTGCTGCCTGTGTACGCCATTCTACCTGGCGCAGCGTGCGCCGGGCGTCTTTGGCGGCCGTTCCCATAATTTCGAGGAACATTTCCGGCGGAACGAGGTTCGTACAGGACGCAGTGACGAGGAACCCGCCCGGCTTTACGAGCTTCATTGCCCGGAGGTTTATCTCTTTGTAGCCCGTGATGGCTTTCTGTATGTTTTCCCGGCTCTTAGTGAATGCGGGTGGGTCGAGGATCACCACATCATAACGCCTGCCCTCTTTGCCCCAAAGCTTTAATACATCAAAGGCGTTCACCGCTTCGAATTTGCATATATTCTCGTATCCGTTAAGTTCGGCGTTGCGGCGTGCTACGCTTACTGCATTTTCAGAAATGTCGAGGCCGAGTGTGCTTTTCGCCCCGTATTGGGCGGCATGTAGGGAGAAGGTGCCTGTATAGCAAAATGCCTCCAGCACATCAGCGCCCCGTACTATGTGTTGTATGGCCCGGCGATTGTCCTGCTGATCCAGGAAGTAGCCTGTTTTCTGGCCATTCTCTATATCCACATGAACCTTCAAGCCGTTTTCGTTGATAATGATGTTTGTATCAAAAGGTTCAGACAAAAAACCTTTGATCTGCTCCATGCCCTCAAGTGTGCGCACGGGTACATCGTTGCGCTCATAGATACCCTTGGGGGTGAATATCTTTTGCAGCGCGGCCACAATAGCGCCCTTCCATTTCTCGATACCGAGCGACAAACTTTGTAACACAAAGTAGTCATTGAATTTGTCTATGATGAGGGCTGGCAATTGGTCGGCCTCGCCAAAAATGAGGCGGCAATTTTCTACATAGCCTATCTGCTTGCGGTATTCCCAAGCTTCTTTTATACGGTTGAAAAAGAACCGGTCGTCAATTACTTCGCTTTTGTCCCTGGTAAGTAAGCGTATGCGTATCTGTGAAGCAGGGTTAATATACCCCTTCCCCACAAAAGAACCATTGTAAGAATATACCTCTACTATATCGCCCGGCTCTGCTACTCCTTCACTATCGCCAAGCTCATTACCAAATATCCAGGGGTGGCCATTTACTACTCTGTCGCCAATTTTTTTTCTTAAAAAGAATTTCGCCATGCCGCAAAGGTAGTTCAATCGTTAATTGGTTGATTTTCTATTCAGATCTGACCGAATGTATTATTTTGCATTTTCAAAACACCTTTTGTAACGTTTCTTCTATCATGGATTCTGATCTATCGGGAACGTTCGCAAGAATAATAAATGCAAAACTATGCTCAGGAAGCTTCTTCTCTTAACGACCATTGCTTTGCCAATTCTGGCAAATGGGCAATCGTACAATCAGCAGATACTCAATTTTCGGGAACGATATAAGGAGGGCTTGCTGACCGGTAGCCATCCATTGAAAAGTTCTGAAATAGGTTATACAAGGTTTTATGAACCGGATTTTGAGTACCGCGTCAAAGCTGTCTTTGTGCCTATTACGGGTGAGAAGCCATTCTTCCTGAAAAACGTGCATGGCGGCACACAAAAAGCAGTGAGGGTTTTTGGTTACGTTTATTTCAATTTAGAGGGGGCGTCATTGAAATTGTATGTTTACCGGTTTGTGGATATGGCCAACAATACAGACCTCAACGACCGCCTGTTTATTCCCTTCACAGACCGCACCAATTATAAGGAGACGTTTGGAGGCGGACGGTACCTGGATATGTCTATGGACGACATTAAGAATAACGAAGTGTTTCTGGACTTCAATAAGTGTTACAACCCTCACACTGCTTACGAAAAAGGGTATCCTTACATTATGCCCCCACAGACCAACAACCTTCACATAGAGATAAGGGCAGGTGAGCAGATATTCGGGCATAACCCGGGCTATTAACAGTAAAGCCCCGGAATATCCAGGGCTTTACTGTTAATGAATTATTGTGGTCGTCACTTGTTGATTAGTTCAACTTGTCATGCTGGTTGTAGGTATCATGCGTGTTCCACCAGGCGCTTTCTTTCCAACCTACAGAGAATGGCATGATGATTGCCGTAAACAAAAGGTTTTCATTGGACATTATGCGGAAAGGACCATCTGTAAAGCCTGCAATGGGTTTGTTCACGTCTATGTAGTCGATATTGCCCATAGTGTACATAAACCTGAGTTTTACACACATACCGATGAAGAATGCGCACTCCACTTTTGCATACGGGTAAATACCTATGCTGCTGCCAGTGGGCGCATTGCTGATACCGGAGGCTGTCATGCTGGTCATATTATATTGTGGCATAAGGCCGGCGCCAAATGTTGCCCCGGTTGCCAGCCGCTTACTGAGGATAGCATCTGTTCCTACTTTCCATTCTACGCCGATAGGTAATGCGATCTGCATAGTATTTGCTGTTAGTGCCGGAGTGGAAGGTTTATATGTTCCATCAGAGCCCATTGTTTGGTTCAATGTTTCAGACGTGTACATATTTGCCATTAAATGTATCGACATGGCCCAGCAACTGATGTGACCTGTGGCCTTAAACGGCAACGAAAGGCCGATAGAACCGCCAATAGATGTATTGGCTATGTTCCGGGAAGCGGTAGTATCTCCGCCGGGACCATATTTCATCACGCCCTGGTATTGACCCACAGAAAGCAAGCCATAATTAAAACCAAGCTCATAACGGCCCGGATCCTTAAAATAACTCAGGAATGGCTTTAGCTCGAATTGGTATTGTGCAAAACCGGTCATAGGGATCGCGAACAAAACAAACGCAATAAGAATTATGGGCTTTTTGATGAAATTCATATCGTGTACCTTTAAGTTGTAAAAATATAAAAATACTGTTAAAAAAAGATAGTATTTACCAACATAAAGCTCATAACCACTATAAAGCAGCATAAGCATAATTGAAACATGGCTATTTCCCATTTACAGATAGGCGAAACGAAGAATAAAGGAAGGGGTGTATTCACTAAAAAAACTATTAAGGCGGAGACGGTTATTGAAACATCGCCCGTAATAGTTATGAGCGCTGCCGACCGCAAGCTTTTAGACCAAACCCTGCTGCACGACTATATTTTCGAGTGGCAGCCAGACGGCGTGGAAATGTGCTGCATGGCGCTGGGGTGGGTGCCATTGTACAACCATTCTTATCAGTCAAACTGTGAGTATTGTATGAACTATGATGACAAGACCATCTACATTCAGGCCATAAGGGACATTAAGGCAGGGGAAGAACTGACCATAAATTATAATGGTACATGGAATGACGAAACAAAAGTGTGGTTTGATGCCGAGTAAACCCCCAACTCCCAAAAGGGCAATGTCATCTATTTAAGGCCTATATGGATCTGCGGTAATTTGTAAGCGTCTGATATTTACCTTTTAATCGTTTTGCTTTTCGGACTCGTGAGTAACTTCGTCCTGGCCTTATGGGTTCTAAATTTCTTTTGAAAGCCTCTTGCAGGCGCCATAGTATAAGTACAGGGTCTTCTAAAAATAGCTTTACCACATTGTGTTTTAGTGACGATGACAAAATAAATACCCCCATCTGACTTGTTCTTTTCCATTTCTGCTTCGTCCCAAAAGTCCTTAAATAGCTCACTATTCGCGGATTTTGCGCCTCGCATAAAAGAAAAATAACTTCGCCATATAGTGGTATTTATTTCGTCAACGTCACTTAGTGAAGCCCAACTCACATTTTTGTTCACTTTATAATTGTATTTTCTTCTTTCGCTAATTAGTTGCACATATTGTTCACTTTGTTTTTCTACAAGGCTTTGCAGATTTGCTGTAAATATACCTGAGGCATAATCCTGCTCTACACAAATAACCTTGTGTCTGGTAAATATTTCCATCTGCTGCTGATTTTTCTGTTTATTATACTATACGCCGGATAAAAATGTGCATTGAATTTAAAAGCCTGAAAGGCTTTAATGTGGAATAGCTCCCGGTGCAACCCGGAGTTTTCAGGGTTATACAAGTTGAACCCCGCCGGGGTTCAATGAACACATCTATTTTCCCACCGGTTTCACCGGTGGCTATTCATAATTTAAGGCCTATCGGGCTTGCCCGCTTATCACTGAACAAACTTATGTGGCGAGAAGTATAAATGCTGTTTCAATACCCCATCGAAGCGCATATAATTTCTTCAAATCAGCTAAACTGTATAGCCTTTCATCATACAGATCCGTAAGCAATATTTCAGTTTCTCCTGTGGATAGTTTTTGATCGTTCGTATAACCGTGGAAAAGCAAAAAAGCAAGGCAGTAATAACGGTTGCCGACAATGGAATGGGCATTGCCCTCAATTATTACAACAAGATATTCAAACCGTTCTTCCGAATCCAGACGGGCGATGTTTACACCGGCGGGCATGGAATTGGTTTAAGTTTCGCGTCGCAGGCGGTAAAATTGCATAACGGCAGCATCACGGGTACTAGTATTTTAGGGCAGGGCAGGGAAGCACGTTCACAATTAGCCTGCCATCTTTATAGTTTATGAAACAGCGGATACTGTATATAGAAGATGAACTGATACTTGGCCAGTTGGTAAAGGACGCGTTGGAGAAACACGGCTTTGAAGTGCTAAAAGTTATCAACGGCAGTGATGGATTGGCAATGCTTATACTATACGCAGGGTGGATGAGTGCATTATGTCACATGCGCAATATGTCTCGCGAGTTCGATGGGCGATGCCCATCGCTATTAGATTTCACCCTTCCAGGGCTGCCCATGTGGTTGTCGAATCCTTCTCAACAAATGCACAAAACTATGCCGTGCAAAGTATAAAAAATACCGTCCTCACCTGTGCCTCTTCGATATCATGCTGCCCGGCAAGGATGGTTACACGGTCGCCGAACAGGTAAGGGTTATTGACGTGCATGTGCCTATAATCTTCCTCACGGCCAGGGTACAGGCTTCCGACCTGGTCCAAGGTTTCAAGGCCGGCTGCAACGATTATGTCCGCAAGCCATTTCATATGGAGGAGCTGCTGCTTCGGGTTGAAAACTGGCTTGCTGTAAAATACGGCACTGAAACGCCACAACAAAATAACTACATAATAGGCATCTTCGCCTTCGACCCGCATAAACAACTATTGTCAGGCAAGGGGCGGCAGATCAGACTTTCTCATAAGGAAACAGAACTGCTGAATGTGTTGTACAATTACAAAAATACTATTGTCAGCCGAGATTATATTCTTCAGAAAGTGTGGGGTTCCGACTCGGTATATAACTCACGTACACTGGATGTTTACATTAACCGTATCAGGAAATATTTTAAAGACGACAGCCACATAAATCTCATCACCTTGAAAGGCATAGGCTACCGGTTTATTTGTTAGCCTTCTTTTGTCCTTCAATAAAAGCCATCGGAACAGTCAATGTTAGTCCGCCGTTGTTTGTAGCATATGCATTGAGGTTAGCTTCCAGTCGTTCAAAAAAATCGCTTAGTATCTCTGCCGGTATAAGAGCTTTCCACGAAGCGAGCCAACCAAGCTTTACGAAGTAATGGTTTAGAAACGCTGTTCCATTTGCAAACTTCATTTCCAGTTTTTCTTCAAAACTCTGAACGACCTCAAATCCACTATCTGTAAACATGGTGGAAACTGTAGCTACCGTACCCCTATGTTCCTGGTGTTTTATTAAAGGCTCAACAAGATCGGTTCTGCCCATTTGCCTGAGCGTTTCTTCAAACAAATTATAGAACTCCCGCCAATGCCCGTTGAGATTTGTGGTCAGCGCCAGCTTTGCGCCGGGCTTCAACACGCGGCAGCACTCTTTGAACACTTTTTCGGGATCGTCAAAATTATTCGCACCGAGGTTTGAAACAACAATATCAACAGTGTTATCCTCAAAGGGTAGTTGGTCGGCGGACCCATCAATTACCTCAACATTTTTTATAGCGTAGTTCTTTATCTTTTCCCGCACCCGGTTATTGGCATTTACCCAGGGATCAATACCATAGCATTTACAGGATGACCCTAAACGCTGCGCCAGCTCCAGCAACGGAAACCCTGCTCCTGAGCCAATATCTAAAAGAGTAATGCCTTGTCTTAGTTCCAGGTGTTTTAAAAGCAGCAAGCCAAATGAAGCACTCCACAAAGGAAGTTCATCGAATGTGCTTACGAATTCGGGGCTATCATTAAATACATAATCCAGGTAGTCAGTCATGAAAATCGAGGTCTTTCAAAAAATGAATAATAACTTATTGATAATCAATTAGGTAATTTTCGCCTCACATATTTTATCCTTGGGGAAAATAATACCCACAACAGGGTCTGAAAATAACAAAACAACCCACATACTGCTGCGCAACAAGATAAAACACTACAACATTCAGGCGCTACGCCTCTAATATTTTTAACCCCCGTTCTTCAAACCGTAGCTTTACTGCATACTTAGCACAAAAAAATAACCGGATAAAGATATTCTCTGTTTCTTTTTAAAATTTATGATTTTTTTGGAATGATTTTTGCAGCTAATTTTTTATAGTTTTTATCTACTTTTTTCCAAATTATTGACAATCAGCAGTTTGAATATTAGACAAGTGAAGAGGCAATTTTTGTTAACTAAGTTTTCAATTTTTTAACAGAAATTAAACGCAGACTGCCCTTACCTTTGCGGCATTATTTTAAAAAAAAGTAAATACAAAGCAGTAAGATAACGATTTTTATTATTAATTAAATAAAAGTAGGCCGCCTCTTTAACTTATGGTTAGTAATTCTGCTGGATGAAAAAATTATCCCCGGAAAACCAACCAAACGTTGTTAGTAAGTTGTCTTTACCTTAAAAGATTAAGGATTTTTAATAAAATTTAAGCTTTTTTCACCGCTTTAAACCTATTCTATGATACCACGTCTTACATCCTCAAAGCAAGTTTCTTGTCGTCGCAGCCCCGTGGTAAACATAAGCCGTAACAAAGCCGGCAAGTATCTTTTAAAAAGACTTCGCCCATTCGCTAACATTTCCAGCTAACAGAACGTCTATCTTGATATAGGGTTTTTGAAAAATCATATTTTCAAACACATTAATCCACCTCAAATAAATAAATTACATTAACCAATAAGAAACAAAAAAATGTTATCGCCTTTCGCTACAAAGTATTCCACGAAATGAAGAAACATACTTGAAGGACACATTAAAAAAACCAGGACTCGTAAGCACATAAAAACCACATCTACCATCAAAACAATTTATCATGAGAACCATCAACTTTAAAACCACACTCCTATTACTGTGCATTCTTTGTACAGGCTTCGTCGCCCAGGCCCAATTGACCGTTTATGACGTTACGGGCGGTGGGTACTACTGCTCGGGTGATACCGGCGTTCATGTCGGCCTCAGCGGGTCTGATGCCACAGCCTCCTACCAGCTTTACAATGGCACTACGGCTGTTGGGAGCGCAGTTTCAGGTACCGGGTCTGCTATTGACTTTGGCTTGCAAACTACAGGCGGTGCCTATACGGTAGTTGGTGATGTAGGCATGCCAGACGTTACTACTATGTCTGGCTCAGTGACGGTAAGCGTCAATCCGTTGCCAAATGCTTACTCTATATCGAGTGGTGGTAGTTTTTGTTCAGGTGGTACGGGGATCGACATTACTCTTGGCGGCTCTGATGGCAGTACCGTCAATTACCAGTTGTATAACGGGTCGTCAACTGTTGGCTCAACGATGTCTGGAACAGGTTCAACCCTGGATTTTGGCAACCAAACAGCGTCAGGCACTTATACAATAGTTGCAACGGACGGCACAACTTCATGTACCAGCACAATGACCGGCAGCGCTACAGTGAGTGTTAACCCACTTCCTGGCAGCCATACATTAACGGGCGGCGGCAATGCCTGCTCTGCAACAAGCGGTGTAGA
>JABDBX010000010.1:0-28774 GCA_013288445.1 Bacteroidota bacterium | reverse complement strand
ATGACCGGCAGCGCTACAGTGAGTGTTAACCCACTTCCTGGCAGCCATACATTAACGGGCGGCGGCAATGCCTGCTCTGCAACAAGCGGTGTAGATGTGGGGCTTAACGGCTCTGATGGTGGAATTAATTATCAATTATATAATGGCACTTCAACATTTGGTTCATCGGTTTCAGGATCGGGTTCGGCATTGGATTTTGGCGATCAAACCACTTCCGGCACATATACCGTTGTAGCAACAGATGCTACGACAGGCTGCACACTTACTATGAGTGGCAGTGCTTCTGTAACTATTAACCCTACGCCAACTGCTTATACTATATCCAGCGGTGGCAATTATTGCTCCGGTGGCGCTGGTGTTGATATTACGCTTGGCGGATCCGCCAACGGAGTAAATTACCAGTTATATAATGGGACTTCTACAGTAGGTTCGGCAGTTTCTGGTAATGGTTCAACTCTTGATTTTGGAAATCAAACTTCTGCGGGTTCCTATACTGTCGTTGCTACAGATGCTACTTCATCCTGCACCAACAATATGACCGGCAGCGCTACAGTGAGTGTTAACCCACTTCCTGGCAGCCATACATTAACGGGCGGCGGCAATGCCTGCTCTGCAACAAGCGGTGTAGATGTGGGGCTTAACGGCTCTGATGGTGGAATTAATTATCAATTATATAATGGCACTTCAACATTTGGTTCATCGGTTTCAGGATCGGGTTCGGCATTGGATTTTGGCGATCAAACCACTTCCGGCACATATACCGTTGTAGCAACAGATGCTACGACAGGCTGCACACTTACTATGAGTGGCAGTGCTTCTGTAACTATTAACCCTACGCCAACTGCTTATACTATATCCAGCGGTGGCAATTATTGCTCCGGTGGCGCTGGTGTTGATATTACGCTTGGCGGATCCGCCAACGGAGTAAATTACCAGTTATATAATGGGACTTCTACAGTAGGTTCGGCAGTTTCTGGTAACGGTTCGACTCTTGATTTCGGAAATCAAACTACTGCGGGTTCCTATACTGTCGTTGCTACAGATGCTACTTCATCCTGCACCAACAATATGACCGGCAGCGCTACAGTTAGCGTTAATCCACTTCCAAACAGCTCTTATTCAATATCTGGTGATGGCAGCTACTGTGCAGGTGGCTCAGGGGTTGATGTTTCGCTCAGCAACTCTGACGGAGGGATCAACTACCAGCTTTACAACGGTACATCAACAGTTGGCTCACCTATGTCTGGTAGCGGATCTTCAATTGACTTCGGTAACCAAACTGCCGCTGGTACATACACGATCTTAGCTATAGATGCTACCACATCATGTACAAATACTATGACCGGAACAGCTACGATCACTATTATTACCTTGCCCACGGCTTATTCACTAACAGGCGGCGGCAACTATTGTGCAGGTGGTGCGGGTGTTGACATTTCACTTAGCGGATCGGCCTCAAGTATTAACTACCAGCTTTATGACGGAACAACAACCGAAGGTTCAACTGTTAGCGGCACCGGTTCTTCTCTCGACTTCGGCAGTCTCACAGACGGCGGCACTTACACAGTTATTGCAACTGACCCATCTACATCTTGTACAAATACAATGACTGGCAGTGTTAATGTTACAGTTTTAGCTATTCCTACCTCTTATACAATGTCTGGCGACGGCAACTATTGCTCAGGCGGTGCAGGTGTTGACGTTTCACTTGGCGGATCAGACGACAGTGTTAATTACCAGCTTTATAACGGAACTACGGCGGTAGGCTCACTCGTTCCGGGTACCGGTTCTTCGCTCGATTTTGGAAATCAAACAGCAGCCGGCACTTATACGATTGTTGCAAATCCGGGAGTAAGCTGTGCTACCACTATGACGGGCAGCGCTACCATATCTATCAATCCGCTGCCAACTGCCTATTCACTTAGCGGCGGTGGCAATTATTGTTCAGGTGGATCTGGCCTTGATGTTTCCCTTGGCAATTCTGATGCAGGCATCAACTACCAGTTATATGACGGTACATCAACTGTTGGCACATCTGTTTCCGGCGCCACCGGCACTGCCATTGACTTCGGCAACCAAACAGGGGCCGGAACTTACAGTGTGATTGCAACAGATGCCACAACTTCATGTACACAAACGATGACCGGCACACCAACCGTAATCATTGACTCGCTTCCTACGATTTATACCATAGGCGGTGGCGGTAATTATTGCTCTGGCGGTTCAGGCCGAGGTATCACGCTTTCCGGCTCTCAAACCGGAATTAACTACCAGCTTTTCGACGGTACATCTACTGAAGGTTCTGCCATGTCAGGCAGTGGCTCATCCCTCAGTTTCGGCAATAAAACAGATTCAGGTACCTATACCATCGTTGCAACAAACGCAACAACTTCTTGTGTAAATAACATGAGTGGCAGCGTTAACATTAATATTGACTCTCTGCCGGTAGTTCATTCTGTAACCGGCGGCGGTAATTATTGCTCTGGCGGTTCGGGCGTTGATATTGCATTGAACGGATCAGAAACAGGCTTTACTTATCAATTATACTATGGCACTTCCACAGTTGGCTCATCTATGTCGGGCTCTGGATCTGCACTTGATTTTGGAAACCAGACAAGTGCGGGCGTTTACACCGTTGTTGCCACCAGTTCTTCAACATCATGTACTGACAACATGAACAGCAGCGCCACTGTATTTATCAATCCATTACCAAATGCTTATACAATGTCTGGTGGTGGCACTGATTGTGCTACCGATGCTGGCCTGGACATTTCCCTGAGCAATTCAGATGACTCTATACATTACCAGTTGTATGTTGGCACATCTACTGTTGGGTCAGCAACTACGGGTGTGGATGGCACGCTCGACTTTGGCCTGGAAACAACTGGTGGTACTTATACCGTTGTTGCCACTAATCCTTCAACCTCATGTGTAAATAATATGAACGGGAGCGCTACGATAACTGTATTGGCAACCCCAACCGTATATACTGTAACCGGCGGCGGTAATTACTGCTCTGGTGGCGCAGGACTTGACGTTGCTCTGTCTAGTTCAAACACGAGCGTTAATTATCAGCTATACAATGACGGATCGCCGGTTGGCTTCCTCACTGCAGGAACAGGCACAACACTCGATTTCGGTTCGCAAACAGCCGCAGGTACTTATAGTGTGATCGCAAACCCAGGTTATACATGCGCTACCACGATGTCTTCTTCTGTTACCGTATCCATCGACCCATTACCTACCCCACATACTGTAAGTGGCGGCGGTAGTTTCTGCGCGGGTGGCGATGGCGAACATATTTATCTTAACACTTCTGACATAGGCTTCAACTACCAGTTGTATAACGGAACTGGTACGGTTGGAATTGCTATGCCGGGTACAACAGCTGCACTCGATTTCGGCGCGTTGACCGCCGGCGGAACTTATCATGTAGTGGCTACCAATACAGCAACTTCCTGCACAAATAACATGTCTAATACAGTAGGTATAGTTGTAAATCCGTTGCCTACCCTACATTCTGTAACAGGTGGCGGAGGATATTGCTCAGGCGGAGCCGGTGAAGATGTTGCCCTCAATGGATCAGATACTGGCGTAAATTACCAGTTGTATAACGGAGGTTCCATGTCGGGTTCTGCAATTACAGGTACAAGTTCTGCAATTGATTTTGGATTCAATACCTCTGCAGGTACCTATACTGTTATTGGTACTAACGCAACAACAGGTTGCTTTAAGAACATGACCGGTAGCGCTGTGATAAGCGTTAATACTGCCCCAACTGCCTACTCGGTAATGGGTGGTGGAAGTTTCTGCGTTGGTGGTACCGGCGCCGATATTTCACTTAACGGATCAAATACGGGAGTGCAATACCAGTTACACGTTGCAGGATCTACCAGCGGCGGCACAGTAACAGGTACAGGCGTTGCCTTAGACTTAGGAATGGCGACAACTACAGGCACTTATACAGTAACTGCATTGAATACAACTACTGGCTGTACCAACACCATGCTTGGCAGCGCTACTGTGACCACTAATCCTCTTCCTGCTTCCCACACAGTAACAGGTGGTGGCAATTATTGTGCTGGCGGCACAGGCGCCGATATTGGGCTTGATGGCTCGGATGCAGGCATTAATTATACATTATATAATGGAACCGCAATAGTAGATGCGGCTTCAGGCTCAAGCACAGCCATCGACTATGGTTTCAAAACAGCTGCAGGCACTTATACCGTGAAGGCTACAGATGCTACTACGGGTTGCACCAGCAATATGGCAGGTAGCGCCGTAGTTGGTACAATTGCACTACCTACTGCTTACATCGTTGGCGGCGGTGGTTCTTATTGTTTTGGCGGTTCCGGATTAAATATAACTCTTAGTAATTCCACAACCGGCGTTAGCTACCAATTGCTAATGGGTGGCACAACTGTAGGCTCGCCTATAGCAGGCACTACGAGCAGCTCTATCAGCTTTGGATCACAGCCTGCAGCAGGCAACTATACAGTTATGGCCACAAACGGCAGCGGCTGTACCAATAATATGACCGGCAGCGCAACAATTGCAGTAAATCCATTACCAGTTTCGTATGTGGTAACTGGCGGCGGTAGCTATTGCTCAGGCGGCAGCGGGGTAGCAGTGGGTCTTAGCGCTTCAAATACCGGTATCAGATACACTTTGTCTAACGGAACAACTTCCGTTGGCAGCCCTGTAGAAGGAACCGGCATTGCGATCAGCTTTGGTTTACAAACTGCTTCTGCAACTTATACGGTTACAGCTTCAGATGAGTCTTCTACATGTACCAATAATATGTACGGATCGGCAGTCGTTACTATGAATGCAACACCGGTTGCCTACGCTGTTTCGGGCGGCGGCAATTATTGTCCCGGCGGTTCAGGAGTTGACGCAGGTCTCACAATGTCTGACGCGGGCGTGAATTACCAGTTAAATAACGGCTCAATTACCGTTGGCTTTATGGCAGGCAGCGGATCATCTCTGGATTTCGGCCTTCAGACAGCCCCTGGTACTTATACCGTATTGGCTACTGATGCGACGACTTTCTGCACCAACAATATGACCGGATCGGCAGTAATAGGGCTTAGCACTCCACCAACTGTTTATGCGGTTACCGGCGGTGGCGCTTATTGCTCTGGCTCAACAGGTGTTGCGGTTGGTATCGCAGGTTCCAATTCTACAGTGAAATACCAGTTACATAATGGATCATCGCCAGTAGGCGTACCGGTAACAGGTACAGGAACAGCGATGTCATTTGGCCCGCAAACAACTACCGGAAGTTATACAGTAACTGCCATTGATGCAACCAGCACATGCAGTAGCACAATGAGCGGTTCAGCATCAATATCTGTTAATCCGCTTCCCGGCCTTCACACTGTAACAGGTGGCGGCAGTTTTTGCAGCGGTGGCAGTGGCGCTCACGTAGGTTTATTTAATTCATCATTCGGTATCAATTACCAGTTATACCTTGGCAGCTCATTAGTGGGCGCTCCAATGCCAGGCACAGGCACTTCAATAGACTTTGGTCCTGAAACAACACCAGGAACTTATACGGTAGTCGGCAGTGATGCAACAACATCATGCACTAACACTATGACGGGTTCGGCTACAATAGCAGTTAATCCTGCGCCAACAGCCTATACCGTTACTGGTGGCGGCAATTATTGTGCAGGTGGCACCGGGGTTAATGTTGGCCTCGGCTCTTCAGACATAGGATTTACTTACCAGTTATACAACGGCAGCAGCCCAATTGGCGCACCGATATCAGGCACTGGCACAACATTGAACTTTGGGCCGCAAACTACCATAGGCAGCTACAGTGTAGTTGCAAACAGTTCATCTTCATGCTCGGGTATTATGACTGGCACAGTTGTAGTATCCTTATATAGTCTCCCGGCTGTTTACAATGTGTCCGGCGGTGGCAGCTACTGTTCCGGCGGCACAGGCGTTTCAATTGGGCTTACAGGTTCCAGCACCGGCGTTAACTACCAGCTCTCTTTAGGCGGCGTAGCAACCGGCTCACCAATTGCGGGTACCGGCTTACCACTTGACTTTGGGTTACAAACAGGTACTGGTTCTTACTCTGTGATCGCTACAAGTGCTGCAACTACCTGCTCCACTAATATGTCAGGTACACCGGCTATTTCCCTGGGTATAACACCAGCAGTGCATTCTATTACCGGCGGTGGTAACTACTGCGTTGGCGGCTCGGGAGTACATCTTGGCCTTGACGGGTCTGATGCAGGTGTTACCTACCAACTCTATAACAGCACAGCGCCTGTTGGGAGTGTATCGGTAGGAACAGGTGCGTCAATTGATTTTGGCGTAGAAACTACACCGGGTATCTATACGGTTATTGCAACAAGTTCTTCTTCTACCTGTACAAATACAATGCTTGGCAGCAGAACTATCGCAGTTAGCCCATTACCTGCTGTTTATTCAGTAACTGGCGGCGGCAATTATTGCGCGGGTGGTTCTGGCAGCGATGTTGCGCTTAGCGGTTCAGATGCGGGCGTAAATTACCAGTTGTTTATCTCTGGTGCGCCGCTTGGCAGCCCAGTTACCGGCAGCGGCCCTGCCATTGATTTCGGTTTAAAAACTACAGCAGGCTTCTATACAGTCATTGCTTCGAACCCAACAACTACCTGTACCAATACAATGATAGGTGGTGCAACAATAGCAATTAACCCAGCTCCTTCTTCTTATACAGTAGGTGGGGGCGGCGCATATTGCGCTGGCGGAACGGGCGTCCATGTAATGTTATCAGGTTCTACTACAGGAGTTTCCTATCAATTAAGTAATGCCGGAGGTGCAATAGGCGTCCCTGTTACCGGCGCCGGTTTCGCTGTCGATTTTGGCTTACAAACAGCAGCGGGCGCTTACACAGTTGTGGCTACAAATGCAACCACAGGCTGTACAGCAAATATGTCTGGCAGTACCAATGTAGTAATATCTCCATTGCCTGTGCCTTATACCATTTCCGGAGCCGGATCTAATTATTGCGCAGGCGGTGCGGGTATCGACCTTTTGTTGAGCGGCTCCCAGACTGGCGTTAATTATCAGTTATACAATAGCGGCACGCCAACGGGCACAACAGTTACAGGCACAGGCAGCACTATCGATTTTGGCTTCCACATGCCGGCCGGTATTTATTCTGTGATAGCTGTCAATACAACCACAACCTGTTCGCAGAGCATGGCTGGCAGCGCTTCCATAACAGTAAATCCGCTTCCTCTCGTTTATTCAGTGATCGGTGGAGGCAACTATTGTAATGGTGGGGCCGGCGTTCATGTTGGCCTCAGCGGCTCCAACGCTGGCATAAAATACCAGTTGTATATTGCAGGCATTGCAACAGGGGCTGCAATTTCTGGTACAGGTTCCCCAGTTGACTTCGGTATGCAAACTACCGCAGGAAATTATACAGTAGTTGCGTCCAATTCAACAACAAGTTGTTCAAATAACATGTCGGGTATGGCTACAGTTGTAGTTAACCCACTCCCTGCTGCCCATTCGGTGACAGGTGGTGGTAATTATTGCGGTGGTGGCACTGGCGTTCACGTTGGCCTAAGCGGCTCAGCAATGGGCATTAGCTATCAACTGTTCAAAGATGGCGCTGTATCCGGCAGCCCGATGGCAGGTACTGGCTTTGTTTTGGACTTTGGCCTGGAAACGGCAGCAGGCACTTATTCGGTTATTGCCAGTGATGTTACTACAACATGCGCCAATGCTATGGCGGGCAGCGCTACAGTAGCTGTTAATCCGTTACCAACTGTTTACCCGGTAACGGGTAGCGGCAACTTCTGTGCCGGTGGCACTGGCCTGCATGTAGGTATCAGCGGCTCAGGGTCAGGCATTGCTTACCGTTTGTATAACGGAGGTTCCCCGGTTGGAAGCCCTATGATCGGTAGCGGTACAGGTCTTGACTTTGGATCGGAAACTACTGCAGGCACTTACACTGTGATTGCAACAGATCCGTCTTCTTCATGTACTAATAACATGGCAGGATCAGCTATTATAGTTGTCAATGCATTACCCGGAGTGTACCATGTAGTTGGCGGTGGCGGCTATTGCGCAGGCGGAACCGGTGTCCATATCGGGTTAAGCAATTCAAATAGCGGTGTTAACTATCAGTTGTATGACGGTTTTGCATCAACAGGTGGTGTTGTACTCAGCGCAGGCGGCCCTCTTGACCTGGGCTTGCAAACAACGGCTGGTACTTATACAGTTATCGGCGTCAACGCAAGCACAGGCTGCACCAGCACAATGGCAGATAGCGCAGTTGTAGTGATTAATACTATGGTGGCTCCTCACGTCAATCTTTCCACAGGCGTTGGCGATACTGTGTGTGCAGGCAATATGATCACATTCACAGCAACCCCTGTTAACGGTGGCACATCACCTACCTATCAATGGACCGTGAATGGCGCACCTACCGGCACAAGCAATACTTACTCCTACTTACCTGCCAATGGCGATATAATAGGTGTAGCAATGACTAGCAGCTTGCCTTGCGCAGTACCACCGCTCACGAGCAGTGAGCTTACCATATCCGTTCTTCCTAACGAAATGCCATCGATCACATCGGTTGCAAGTCCCGGCAATGTTGTTTGCCAGGGTACAACAGTTACCTATTCGGCTGCAATAACTTATGGCGGCTCTGCCCCAGCCTACCAATGGTATGTGAATGGCGCTCCGGGAAGCACTGCTTCATCTTTCAGCTATGTACCGGCCAATACCGATAACATATACTGTACGCTCGCCAGCAACTACCATTGCAGCATTGCAAGTACCGCAACCAGCAACCATATAGCTATGGAAGTGGACGTTCCTGGTACACCAGTTGTGACCATCGGAGCAACTCCTGGCCTGAACATTGCAAATGGCCAGACGCTGACATTGTCAGCAACTATCACAAGCGCTACATTGCCCTCGATCCAGTGGTTTGTGAATGGTGTTGCGGTATCCGGCGCAACCGGTATGAGCTTCACTAATGACAATTACAGTAATAACGATGAAGTTACCTGCCAGGTTACAAACGGTGGTGGATGTGCCGGTACACAGGGTTCGGCATCGGTTACTATCCACATAGACAATGTAGGAGTGAAACAAATCTCATCTACAGCAAGCGATGTACAGTTGATCCCTAACCCGAACAAGGGTACGTTTATGCTGAAAGGCACAATGGGTGCAACAAGCGAAGAAGTATCGCTGGAAATTACAAACATGCTTGGCCAGGTGATCTATACCAATAAGGTAATGACACAGAATGGCGTAATCAATGAAAAAGTACAGCTCGGCAATTCAATTGCAAATGGCATGTATATTTTGAACCTCCGCTCGGGGGCTGAAAATAAAGTGTTCCATATGGTTATTGAGCAATAATATTTAACCCCGGCGCTAATTGCCGGACCGAAGTAGTGTGTGTGTTTTCTTGTTGAAGTTGGGCTGATGGAAACGTCAGCCCAATTTTTTTGCCTGGATACTGTTCTGATGCATCATTATCTTTACACCATATGAAACGTTTTCTTTTGCTCTCAATAGTAATCCAGTTAAGCGCCTGCGCGCTATTTGCGACCGGCGCCGACACTACATTCACCACCCCATTTGAGCGGTCGAACGGCAAACAAACAGCCACTTATGCTGAGACCATGGATTTCTATAAAAAACTGTATGCGCGGTATAATACTATCCTCCTTGGCGATATAGGGATATCTGACGCCGGACAACCACTAAGGGCCGTTTATTATACCAATGATGGAAAGTTCACAAAAGATGATTGGAAAAAAAACAACCGGGTGGTGATACTTATAAACAATGACATTCACCCAGGTGAGCCGGATGGTGTTGACGCCTCTATGCTGCTGCTGCGCAATGCGGCAATGGGAAAAGTAAAAATACCCGACAATATAGTACTCGTAGTGATCCCCATATACAATATTGGCGGGGCGCTGAACCGCAACAGCTACAGCCGGGCCAACCAGAATGGACCGGAGAGCTATGGTTTCCGTGGCAACTCAAAAAACCTGGACCTGAACCGCGATTTTGTAAAATGCGATGCAGCCGAAACTTCGGGGCTTGAAGAACTTTTTGCCCGCATAACCCCCGATATTTTTATAGACAACCATGTAAGCGATGGTGCAGACTACCAGCACATAATGACATTGCTGGCATCGCAACACGATAAAGTAGGGGGAGAGACCGGGGCCTATATGTACAAGACATTTACACCGCTTATATACAAAGACATGAAGGCAAAAGGTTACGACCTGGTACCATATGTAAATGATTTTGATAAAACACCAGATAACGGGTGGCGGGAATTTTATGACCCGCCCAGGTTTTCAAGTGGCTATGCTTCTTTGTTCCATATTATGGCCTATGTGCCCGAAACACATATGCTCAAGCCTTTTAAAGACCGCGTGAATGCTACTTATGCGCTGATGCAAAGTTTTATAACTGTGGCTGCTGCCAATGCCAAAGAAATAAAACAAGTAAGGGCCAATGATAAAGCGGAATTGAAGGACAAAAAGGAATTTGCGCTCGACTGGAAGGTGGATACAACCCGGTGTGACAGCGTGCTATTTAAGGGTTATGAAGCCGGATATAAAGAAAGCCAGGTCTCTGGCCAGCCACGCCTCTTCTATGACCATAGCAAACCATATATAAGGATGGTTCCCTTTTACGACCATTACTTGCCGACAAAAACGGTTGTTGCGCCACGGGCATACATAATCCCTACTGCATGGGTTTCAGTGATCAGTTGCCTGCGGCAGAACGGCGTGCATATAGAGCGATTTGAAAAAGATACAATAATAGCCGTGACCGCCTACCATATTGACAATTACGAAACCTTGCCCCACCCCTACGAAAAACACTACCTGCATAAGAATGTACAAGTGACCCCTGTTAAAACAAACATGCATTTCCTGGAAGGTGATTATATAGTCTGGCTAAATCAGCCAGCCAAAAGGTATCTTATAGAAACCCTGGAACCTACCGGCCCCGATGCATTTTTCGCATGGAATTTCTTCGATGCAACAGTTCAGCAGAAGGAAGGCTACAGCGATTATGTATTTGAAGATATGGCAGCTCAACTGCTGCAAAGCGACCCAAGCCTGAAAACAATGCTGGAGGATAAGCGAAAACAGGATACTACTTTTGCAAAAAACGGCGCAGCCCAACTTGATTTTGTTTACCACCACTCTCCCTATTTTGAACCCGGATACCTCAGGTATCCCGTATATCGCCTGGAATAGCATTTGGAGTGCTGCACACCATGAGAAGCCCCCCTTTAGGGCAATGTTATTTAGTCTCCCTAACGAGCTGCGTTGTTTCGTCAAGAACAACGGGTAAATGTTGCGTACTTAGAGCAAGCAAAAGCTCTTCGCAGTTAACCCACATTGCAGTTTCATCGGTTTAGAATGTTAATGATTCTTTAATCTGGCTTCTAAAAGGCATCATAGTGATTATTTTTCCCGTAGGTATGTAGGGATAATTAATTTCGGCTTCCTTTATAAAGGCTTCATTTGATTTGTAGTACACAAGGGGTGTTCGTCTTTGAGGTATGTGTCACGACCTTTGTAGCTTGTATTTCAAAAGCACGATACGTAAACATCCCGATACCGGCAAACTGAGCGGTTATTACCGTCTGGTGGAGAGCTATCGTAACGGCGATAATAGAATTTGTCATCGGACGATTTTGAATGTGGGTTTTATGGAAGATGCCACGCCGGAACAATTGAACCGGATACAAAAGGTACTAACCGAAAAATATGAACGCAAAGAGCCTTTAATAAAACACCAGGAACATAGGGGTACCGTAGCTACAGTTTCCACCATGTTTACGGATAGTGGATTTGAGGCCGTTCAGAGTTTTGAAGAAAAACTGGAAATGAAGTTTGCAAATGGAACAGCGTTTCTAAACCATTACTTCGTAAAGCTTGGTTGGCTCGCTTCGTGGAAAGCTCTTATACCGGCAGAGATACTAAGTGACGGTGACAAAATAAATACCACCATCTGACTTGTTCTTTTCCATTCATGCTTCGTTGCAAAAGTTCTAAAATAGCTCACTATTCGCGAATTTTGCGCCTCGCATAAATGAAAAATAACTTCGTCATATAGTGGTATTTATTTCGTCAACGTCACTAAGCGATTTTTTTGAACGATTGGAAGCTAACCTCAATGCATATGCTACAAACAACGGCGGACTAACATTGACTGTTCCGATGGCTTTTATTGAAGGACAAAAGAAGGCTAACAAATAAACCGGTAGCCTATGCCTTTCAAGGTGATGAGATTTATGTGGCTGTCGTCTTTAAAATATTTCCTGATACGGTTAATGTAAACATCCAGTGTACGTGAGTTATATACCGAGTCGGAACCCCATACTTTTTGCAGAATATAATCTCGGCTGACAATAGTATTTTTGTAATTGCACAACACATTCAGCAGTTCTGTTTCCTTATGAGAAAGTCTGATCTGCCGCTCCTTGCCTGACAATAGTTGTTTATGCGGGTCGAAGGCGAAGATGCCTATTATGTAGTTATTTTGTTGCGGCGTTTCAATGCCGTATTTTACAGCAAGCCAGTTTTCAACCCGAAGTAGGAGTTCCTCCATATGAAATGGCTTGCGGACATAATCGTTGCAGCCGGCCTTGAAACCTTGCACCAGGTCGGTAGCCTGTACCTTGGCCGTGAGGAAGATTATAGGCACATGCACGTCAATAGCCCTTACCTGTTCGGCGACAGTGTAGCCATCCTTGCCGGGCAGCATGATATCGAAGAGGCACAGGTGAGGACGGTATTTTTTAAACATTGCCAATCCATCACTGCCGTTGATAACTTTTAGCACTTCAAAGCCGTGTTTCTCCAACGCGTCCTTTACCAACTGGCCAAGTATCAGTTCATCTTCTATATACAATATCCGTTGTTTCATAAACTATAAAGATGGCAGGCTAATTGTGAACGTGCTTCCCTGCCCTAAAATACTAGTAACCGTGATGCTGCCGTTATGCAATTTTACCGCCTGCGACGCGAAACTTAACCCAATTCCATGCCCGCCGGTGTAAACATCGCCCGTCTGGATACGGAAGAACGGTTTGAATATCTTGTTGTAGTAATTGGGGGCAATGCCCACTCCATTGTCGGCAACCGTTATTACTGCTTTGCTTTTTTGCTTTTCCAGGGTTATACGAACGATCGGTTTGTTGGTATTGTGTTTCATTGCATTCTCTACAAGATTAATGATCACATTCAGCAAAAGGGTCTGGTCGCCGAGCAGTTCAATATTGCTATGCGGCTCAAAGATAATCTCTGTCTTATAGTGCTCTGCTTGTGGTTGAACGATCTGGATGGCCTCTTTTATCAATTCATCTGCGTTCACAATTTCTTTACTTAGTTCAAATTGCTGCTCGCTCAATTTGCTGAAGGAAAGGAGCTTGTTAATGAGGGTCTGCATACGGTCCAGTTCGGCAGATGCGAAATCAATATATTCCTGTTGTTTTGAAGCTCCCGTGTTTCCGGTATTGTTTTGCAATGAACTAATAATAAGCTGTAAGGAAGTAACTGGTGTTTTCAATTCATGGGTCACATTGCTGAACAGGTTCTCTTTGAATTGCGCCATCTGCAATTGGATTTTGTAGCCCCGGTGGTACATAATAAATGCGCCTGATACCAGGCAGAGCAATAGCATCGCTATGCAGCAGTACGGCAGCATTTTTTTTAAGATGAGCAAACGAGGTATTGTATAGGCTACATAATAAACAGAAGGGTCAAAAAAATTGATGATGAAAGGTTCGGATGAGTTGGCAGGCAAGGAGTTTGCCGATGCTGTTATCTTATGGATGGTGTAGCTTACCGGCAGGTGTTCCTTGTTTAGCTTTTCCTTGAATAACAGGGCGAATGTGTCAATGGTTTTTACCGCCTTGGGAATGAATTTGACATTCAGGCTATCTAAGAATTTTTGATCGAGATCTGGCACACCGGCTTCCGTTCTGAGCGAGGTATCGTCATCGCCGTATAACTGCATTTTTCCCCGGTTCTTAGTCATGCCAATGGCAAAGCCCATATTGGTTTTGTAGTCTTTGTCTTTAAGCGCCTTGGCAAGATTGTTTAAAGTTGCGTTATTGCGCTGTACTGCGTCAGCAGTATTTTGGATGACATTTTCAATAGCTTCCTTTACTTGCTTCTCCTCAGATCTATATTGTACGAACCATCCCCAGCCAAGCATAAAAAACAGTAGCGCAAGCGCACAGGAGAACGACCAATAAAACCAACGTGATAATGGCATGGATTAAAAGTAGCGCTTGCCGCCAACTTCCGGTAATTTCATTAACGTTATTTAAGGTTTCTTTACTTTCCCGGTATTTTCAGCCATTCTTCCGATTGTAATTTTACACAAAAAATAAAAGTTATGGGCACCCGGAAAATATACGTGATCGCAGGCATTGTACTTGCAGGATTTGGCAACACATTGTGGGCGCAGGATGTGAATGAAATACTTACCAAACATGAAAAGGCAATTGGGGGAATGGATAACTGGAACAAAGTAAAAAACATAAAGTGGAAGGGTGTGTTGAATACCCAGGGCGCAGAGGTAAGGGCCACAAATATTGTGGTGCCGGGAAAAGAAATGACGTTCGACACGGATTTTGGCGGAACCATAAATCACCAGGTAGTGATAAGAAATAAAGACCAGGCTGTTTTCATAACCTGGCCGGCGAAGGAAGACTCTATAAATATGGACGCCATGAATGCCTCCTGGCCACAATTTAATATCAGGGCAAACCAGCTATTGGGTTTCAAAGAAGAGGGTACAAAAACAGAATATATGGGCGAGGAGGCTATTAATAATGCGCCCTGTTATAAAATAAAGTGCACCAGTAAAACCGGCTTTGAATTCACCTGCTTCATTGATAAAACGTCGTATTACCTGGTTCGCACAGAAAGCCTTATAAATAGCAATGATGAAGATAAAGAGGTTTCGGTTGGTTATAGCGACTATAAAGAAGCAGGAGGTGGTATAATGTTGCCCATGTCTATGGCCACTAGCCACGGAGAAATGGTTTTTTCAAAAACAGAATTGAACGTACCGGTCACAGACAGCACGTTCAAGGCAGCGCCACCGGAAACAAAATAACGATTGGCACCGCACTGCGTTTTACTGCTTCATCAGTTTGATTGTTTCGGTGTTATCGCCAGCCCTCAATACACAAACATAGAGCCCTGATGGTAAATTATTTGATGAGAACACATACTGTTTCTCTCCGGCATCCATCATACCATCGGCCAATGTTTGTACGGGCCTTCCCATCAGATCGAATACTTCAAGGCTTACCTTGCTTGCGGTTTTCAGGTTAAACTGAAACGTTGTTTGTGTGGTAAACGGGTTGGGATAATTTGTGAATTCCAGGTCCTGGTGCGCGGGCGCTACATTCTTTACTTCTGTTATGCTGCCTGCCTGACTAATGTACGACGAAAAGATTCCGCCGGAATGCGTGGCCACAACAACCAATCCATCCGTGGACCGGTAGTCGATCATATCCACCACATCAGCGCCAATGGTATTTGCCCCCTGCTGCACCCATACGGTTGCGGTGTCGTTCAATTGGGTGGTGGCAAACAATCCCACACTGGTGCCGGCGAGGTACACCGAGCCGCCGCTCACGGGAATAATACTTACCCACCTGATCGATGGCCCGTCACCGGTTCCATTATTTTTGTCCTCCAGGTTGCCTGCTGCTTTATGGAAGGTAGTTCCGCCATCTGCAGAATAAAACATGCTATAGACCCCGTAATTAGAGTAGGCAACAAGAATATGATCGGCATTTGTTGGGTCCACAGCTATGCAGCTCACATTTGCCGATGCATTGCCGCCTGCGGTAGGGAATAAAGTGGACGTGATGTCTTTAGGTTTGTGGGTCACCACGTTGGCGCTGTCTAATCGGAATACCCTTCTGTTTGAGGTGCCGATATAAACCCGGTTGGCAGGCGTTTTAGAAACGGCAATAGCTGTTATAGTAGCGCCAAAGGTAAAGGTGGAGTCCGGGAAGCGGAACCAGTTCGTGGATATCGAATCCCAGTTACTTGCATAAGGTATGCCAGACAGGTCGTTGTTTCTCCACAGAAATTTGCCGCCGGCCATGTACATGATATCATTGTTGTTCGGGTCAAGTATAAATGGATTAACGAACAGGTAGCCTCGTCCGCCGATAGGATCTATACGTGCAAAGCTGTCAACATTGCCAAGGTTGTCCAACCGGCCCTTCATTATTTTTCCGTCCTGTATGCTGAAATAATATGCTTTGCTGTTATCTGCAATTGCGCAAAAGGAGCCATCGCCACCACGTGGTGTAACCCAGGGCGTAGTGAGGTTTGTGGAGTTGGTAAACCAACTCCCGTTATCCTGTGCGCCGCCGATAACGATATTGCTTTCTGATGCATGGTCTATCGCGCAGGAATAGAACATGGTATTCATATACCCGTTATTAAGAGAGGTCCATAACATTGTTGGGACCGTGTTATCATTGGTATAAAATATCCCGCCGTCATTTGAAGACAGCATCTTATTTGGGTCGCTGAAGAAAGCAAGTTCATGTTGGTCAGGGTGATGATTGAGGTACATATTCACCACCGGAAGTGTGGCCCCTTCCTGGTAACCACCAATATAGGCGGTATGGGCGTTGTCGGCAAAGGCTGAATTGGAACGGTATAAATTTGTTCCGCCTATGAACACTACGTTTGTATCGTTGGGCTTTACTTTCACTACAAGATCATAAGAGCCCTGGCAGGTGAACTTATCAAACAGTCCACCGGTGGAAGGGAGATTCAGGGACCTGTCTTGCCATTTGCCTCCAGTGCCACTACCGTCTCCGGAAAGGTAAGTATATCGCCACAAACTATTCCATTCTATTGTGCCCACATAATTAGTATCCGGGTAGCCAAAACCGGGGGTGTTGCCAAGAAAGTAAACCTGGTTTTCATCAGATGGGCTGATACCGATCTTTACCCGGTTGTAGGAAGTTGGAAATCCCGAAGGGGTGATGTTTTTGAATGTAATACCGTCAGTGGACCGGTATAAACCTGGTGAAGGGCCATCGGTGCTGAGGGTAGCATAAACGACGCCGCTTTTTGAAATTGCTACATCAGTAAAATAGGAAGCTGTTGCCCCGTTGGAAACCAACACCGCTGTCCATGACACTCCGCCGTCTGCCGAACGATAAATTGCAGCATTACTTGCAGCATACACTACGTCATTTACCGTATCATGGGAGTCTGTAACAATATTCCATATTATATCTCCCCAGGAGTCGAAAGTTGTTAGGCTTGGCCCTCTTGTTGCATGCAGGGTATCCCACGTAACACCGCCATCGGTTGATTTGTAAATTCCATTACCAAGATAATATGCGCCGGTAGCAGTTGCTGATGCACCGTAGGCTTCCCCCGTTCCGTAGTACCAAACATTAGTATGCCCGCTTCTGGTATCCTGCGCTACACACGATGTACTCTTGTATTCGTTGACCGCAGTTGTTGGGTGCCAGGACAAGCCTCTGTCCGTAGATCGCCACATGCCGCCGGAACATGATCCTGCTATGAGATTGTTTTCGTTGCTTACATCTATGGCAAGTGCGCGGGTTCTGCCGCCCACATTCCAGGGACCTCTTGGCTGCCAGGTGTTGGCTGCAGAGGTAGTTCTCGCGGTATTGTACTTGTCGGTTGGCAGATTGGCTGCAAATAATAATTCCCTTTCCCGTATGTGCGCAGGTATTTTCCCTGTAGCCGGATCCTGCAGCATCATTAGCTCATAAGTATAGCTTGCATTCGCATCGTCTGCGGAGCCCAGGGCGTCAGCATCGCCCAAAAATGGGTGCGTGGCATATGATGCGCTTTTGGGTCCTGAAACAATAAAAAACGCTGCAACAATAAATGCCGCTATTATCGGTACGTACAATTTTCTCACAGTAAACAGAATTTGTGATGAAGGTACGGATTTTGGTTGGCAAACAATAACTCCGGGCAAGGTTCCCCACGCCTATAAACGCAGCAAGCCAAACTTATACAGCCCGTTAACCGGCTTGTTGTCCCAGAAAAGCTCGAAATCTTCAAGCCCGGCAGCCTCATAGCTGTCTTTTACTTCTTGTAACGTATAGGTCTTGACATTGTCAACAGATAATTTCTGAAGCTGCTCAGCAAGCCAAATGCCCTGTTCTTTCTCCACCTTAATATTGGTAGTTTCCCGCTTGCTGTGCAAGGTTAGCGAGGCAAGTTCCCATGTGCTTCCTTTCTTCGATTTGGTAATTATCTCAAGAGCCGGGTTTTTGCCAAGCCATACGATTTTTGCCGTGTTATTAACAGCGGTATATTCTTCTTCGTTCAGGATTTTGGAAATGTACTCCGGGTCAATTTTTGTTTTTGGCACTTTTGCATCAAACCACTTTTGTAGCGGATAATCAAAGCAGGAGCCATGCATATAGTTGAGCAGTGATTTTTTCAGGCCCTGTGTAAACGTATCGTGGTCTGCGCCGGTAGGGTCTATGTGCACAATGTCATTGTTGGCAAATGTGCCTATGGCTTCTGTTTCCCTCTTTACCCCAAAGGCTTCCGGGTTCATGCCCACAGGGCTATGGGCAGTCATGGCAAACTGGTGCCAGAATGCCGATTGCAGGATGCCCGCCTGGAACATTTGCCGTACCATCTCCAGCGAGTCTATTGTTTCCTGCGCGGTCTGTGTAGGGAAGCCATACATGAGGTAAGCATGTACCATAATTCCCGCTTCGGTGAAGTGCTTGTTTACCCGTGCCACCTGCGCTACCGTTATGCCTTTCTGTATCAGTTCCAGCAATCTGTCTGATGCCACTTCGAGACCGCCGGACACAGCTATGCAGCCGGATGCTTTAAGTAAAAGGCAAAGGTCGCGGGTGAAGCTTTTTTCAAAGCGTATGTTGGTCCACCAGCTCACAACGATCTTTCTGCGGATGATCTCCAGCGCCAGGGCACGCATGAGTGCTGGTGGCGCCGCCTCATCAACAAAGTGAAAGCCGCGTTGCCCTGTTTGTGCGATGAGTTCTTCAATACGGTCGCAGAGCAACTGGGCTGCAATCGGTTCGTAAAGCTTTATATAGTCAAGAGAAATGTCGCAGAAGGTACACTTGCTCCAGTAGCAGCCGTGTGCCATGGTTAGTTTATTCCACCGGCCATCGCTCCACAGGCTGTGCATGGGGTTGGCCACTTCAATGGCCGAAATATATTGGTCAAGCAAAAGGTCGCGGTAATCTGGTGTGCCCACCTGGCCCTGCCTGTAATCGCTGCAGGCTTTATTGTTGATGTAGGCTACCTTGCCGTCAATGAGGGTAAAAGTGCGTTTTAGTTCGTAGATGTCTTTCTGTTGCTCAATGTATTGGACCAGGCATTCAATCGGTGCTTCACCATCGTCAAGCGTTATAAAATCAAAGAACTCAAACACGCGGGGATCAGATAGCGAGCGTAGCTCGGTATTGGGGAATCCGCCGCCCATGGCGATCTTTACGGTAGGGTAGTGGTTTTTTATCCATTGCGCTATCCGAAAGGCCGCATAAAGATTGCCCGGAAACGGAACGGATACTGCGACTAACTTTGGGTGTACTTCTGCCATCCTTGCCTGAAATATGTCAATCAGCAGGGTGTCCGTAAACGTATATTCTTTCTGTAGTTCGCTATACAATTCATCAAAGCTATTGGCAGACCTGGCCAGCCTTTCGGCGTAGCGGCTAAAACCAAAATGAGGGTCCACGCATTCCATTACCAGGTCGCTAAGGTCTTCTAGGTACATGGTAGCCAGGTGCTTCGCTTTGTCCTGTATGCCCATGCTGCCGAAAGCCCATGCCAGATCGTCCATCTGCGCAAAACGCGATGCTTCCGGCAGGAAATTCCTTTTGCAGATGAGATGTGCAAGGGTAGGGCTTTTGCCTTGCAGAAAGGAAACAACGGCATCAATACTGTTTATGTAATCATCTTTCAGCGCAATGATTCGTTGCGCGTTTTCTGATGGATTGGTGGCTTTACTTTCTATTGTTCTAAACAACAACTTTAACCCATCACTTGAAAATAACCGGAGCGTAACCTCAATACCAAGATCGGCCTGGAAAGAGGTAATATTTTTTGTGTTCAGGAAACCTTTCAGGTACGCTGTTGCCGGGTAGGGGGTGTTTAGCTGCGTAAATGGAGGGGTCACTAAAAATACGGTGGCGCTCAAAGGAATTATTTAGCTGCAAAAATATCGTAAATATTTTTAAAAGCATTTTGGTTGGGCCAGGGCTGAACCGGATTGCTATTTTTTATTTATGAGATCATTTTATTAATTTTATCTACAAAACCAATACTATGAAAAAAATCTCCGCTCTGTTTGTTGCTTTTCTATTGTTATTTGTCAGTAATAACACCTTCGCGCAAAGCTGCTGCAAAAAGCCAACCGGGAACAGTATGCAGGCGCTCGCCCTGAACAAGGAATTCAAGGCGTCGCATCTTGCGCCGTTGCCGCTTCATTATGCTCCGGAAAGCGGATCTATGATAACTTTCCCCACGGCAGGGGGCGCGGATGGCAATGCATTTTACATACCTGCGAAAGGAACCAGTAACAAAGTGCTTATAGTGGTACATGAATGGTGGGGCCTGAACGATTATATAAAAAGAGAGGCCGAGCGCTGGCAGAAATTGCTGGGCGATGATGTGGCCGTTTATGCGGTTGATCTTTATGATGGACATGTTGCGGCTACTCCCGACGAAGCTGGAAAGCTTATGGGCACACTTACTCCGCAAAGGGGAGATGCCATATTAAAGGGGCTTGTAGAAAAAATTGGAAAGGGTAAGAAGATCGCCACCATTGGCTGGTGTATGGGTGGTAGCTGGTCGTTCACAGCTTCTGTGCTTGCCGGCAGCGAGGCCGCCGGATGCGTTATGTATTATGGCTTTCCCGAAAAAGATATGAGTCGCATAAAACCCCTAAAAGCGGATGTGCTGTATATACGCGGCAGCCAGGATGGTTTTATAAAGGAAGCCGATGTAAATGAGCTTGGGAAAAAAGTAAAGTCCCTGGGGCATACCTTTGAAATGCACAGCTTCGATGCGGCACATGCGTTCGCCAATCCCAGCAATCCGAAGTATGATGTGAAGGCCGCTGGCGAGGCACAGGAGTTGGCATTGAAATTTCTCAAAAAGAAACTGGCTATTAAATAGCAATCAGTACTGCTTTCGTCGGGCTATTTTATATATCCGGCACGCATATGCACCGGCCATCTTACTGCCAGGGTTTCTTTTGTTCCCCATGCGTTTTGAAGGTCGTTAATTATCAGCAAGGTGGGGTCGCTTTGGTTTTTGCGTATATAATGCCTCACTCCAGACCACGTGCGTAGGTAGCCTACCAATTGCTGAAGGGTAATTTGCTTGCCGATACTAAATACCGGTGTGGGGATTTCTTCAAACGGGAAGGGTATGGTACTATAGCCAGCGTCAACGTATTGCCGTTCTTTGTCCCAATATGCAACTGTAATGTTGTGGTAAAAGTGATCAATGATCTCATTAATAGCTGGCGTAAGTTTCAGTACGGTATAGGTCCAGGCGGCGACCATCGCGCCAGGTTTTGCAACACGGGTTACTTCCTTATAAAAGGTATCAAAGTCGAACCAATGGATAGCCTGCGCGATAGTAACAAGGTCTATGCTATTGTCAGGAATAGAAGTTTGTTCGGCCCGCTCACACAAGTATTCGATATTGTCTCTCATCGGTGCAAGAGCCAACTGTTCGTTACTGATATCTGTTCCGTAAACGTGAGCAAACCGTTCAGATAGTTTTATTGCCACCTGCCCGTTACCCGTGCCGCAATCCCAGGCTGTGCCGGTGTTGTTGAGATGGGCGTAGATAAAGGTATATATCGCATCCGGAGATTCCGGGCGGAATGCTGCATAATCGGCCGCTACCGAGGAGAAATTATCCTGAACCTGTTTCATGGCGTTAAAAATACGAAGGAGAGAACCTGGAAAAAATATTTTTTGAGGACACAATATCAAATTAGTAATTTCGTTTCTATCGAAACCCCGCTATATGAATAAGATCACATTTTGCATCCTGCTGGCAATTGCCGCTCTTTGTGTTGTCCCTTCCTGCAAAAAGGACAAAACAAACACTGTAAAAACTACACCCATAGATAGTGTTATTTATCCCGACTATATGGTGCTCAAGCCGGGAAACTACTGGATATATGAGGACTATATGCTGGACAGCGCAAATGGCGCAGCCCATGCATTGGGTACTTTCGACAGCAGCTATGTGACTAACGACACCATTATCAACGGCCAAACATACCACTCGTATTGGGATCTGTCCGAGGCCTCGCCCGGTGGTGGCTATTATGTTTCTTATCTCCGCGATTCGCTGGGTTATACGGTCACTAATTATGGGGGCATCCTGTTCTCGTCAGATGATTTTACCACCATCTTTTATTCCAGGCAGGTTTATAACCCAACGGCCGGTATAATTGATACTGTTACCGTAAACCTGCAAATGGGTTTTAAAGACTCCTCCATGACCGTGCCGGTGGGAACTTTTGTTACATCTACCATGCGGCAGATATGGTATTTCCCGCCGCCGGTATATTCCTTCGGCCCAACGCGCGAATATGACCATACCTATGCGAGGGGTGTGGGTATGATAAAGGAAACTACAAAGTTTTATACCAATTCTCCTGAGGTATATGAGAAGCGATTAGTGCGGTTTCATCTGCAATAAAACAGGCTAAATTATTCTTCTAACAGAAGGCTCAACCCCTTTTCTATCCAGATCAGTTAGCTGCAATATGCCTGGGGTCTTACCCACTTCTATTGAACCAACAACGTCCTGCATCTGCAATGCCCTTGCGCCATTTAGCGTACCCCATTTAAGCAGTGTAGCCCAGTCAATTTCAGGGTTGTGTTCCTTAATACTATATAGCTCAGACAATATGCACAGTTGGGTGTTGGAGGCAAGGCTGTCTGTGCCTATGCAGATATTTGCGCCCTCCGCGATAAACATATTTATGTCGGGCAGGGCATTTTCAATGTAGAGGTTGGCATTGGGGCACAGGCACCAGAAAACATCGCTGAGCCTGCTATGCGCATACTGCACATCGTATTGGCTGGTATAGGTGTTGTGCACGAAAATAAACGGATGTTGGGGTCTCATCCACTCTAAGTAAGACTGTATGGAAGATCGCCCGGTAGGATTGAAAAAGCCATCGTCAATGCCCAGCATCACCAACAGGTCGCCCACATCGCCTTCTTTGGTGGTATAATACCTGTCCTCTTCCTTGCTTTCCTGGTTGTGAATAGAGATCACCACATCATTCCTGTGCGCATCAATAAGCCGGAACAGGGATGAAGAAACAGAGTACGGCGCATGGGGCACAATGGCCTGCTTCAGCCTTTTTTGTTTTGGCTGCTGGCCTGCATAGGTTTCGTAGGTCTTCACTGCATAAGCAAAGGCTACGCCTGCATTTTGCTCGCTAAAGCCCAATGATTCTATGAAGGTATAGAAATGCATTTTATCAAGGCTGCGCAGGTCAAGGGCGTCTGTAGTATTGGCGATATCCCCAACGGCAACTACTCCATTATTCACCAGCTCATTATACCCGTTGATGCGGGCTTCTTTCTTTTGCTCTTCGGTAAAATCGTTCCTGCGCCCCACAACATTTTTCAGAAAGGGGATCAGTTGCGTATGCTGCGGCACTACTCCTTTCATGTGCGACAGTTCCAGGTGACAATGGGTGTTTACAAAGCCCGGCGCTAACACACCTTCGTAGAATGCAGCATTCTCGTTCGGGCCGTTTGTAATGGACAGAATAACTCCGCCATCAGAAACTTCAATTACAGATCCTGACGGAAGCCAGCTATGTCCATTATGTATTTTGTCGGCGGTAAGTAAAGGCATAATTCTGCACTTAACTTTTAAAATGCTTCAACAATACTATTTCGCGCTCGTTAAGATAGCGCCACTTGCTGCGGGGCAGGTTCTTCTTGGTAAGCCCGGCATACATCATCCGGTCCAGCTTATCCACTACATAGCCAAGTGATTCAAAAATACGGCGCACAATGCGGTTCTTTCCACTATGAATTTCCAGGCCCAACTCATTCTTTTTTTCCAGGTAGGCGAGTGCGTCAACCGGTGCTTTGCCATCTTCCAGTTCCACACCTTCCAGTATCTTTTCAAAGTCGGCCTTGGTCAGCGGCTTATCAAGGGTTACCTGGTACACCTTCTTTATGTTGTAGGCAGGGTGGCATAGCTTTTGGGTCAGTTCACCGTCGTTAGTTATCAGCAGCAACCCGGATGTATCTCTGTCGAGCCTGCCAACCGGGAATAATCTGTCAACGCCGGCATTGCCTACCAGTTCCATAACTGTTTTTCGTCCCTGGGGGTCTTCATTGGTAGTTATGTAGCCCTTAGGCTTGTTCAGCAATATGTACACCATGTTTCTTTGCGGCACAAGCTTCTTGCCGCTCATAGTTACTTTATCTTCGGGCTGCACCCGGTATCCCGGATCCAGCACCAGTTCTTCATTCACCTTTACTTTACCCTGCCTTACCAGCTCAGCAGCATCCCTGCGGCTGCATTCGCCGCTATGCGCTATAAACTTATTCAGCGGCATGTCCGTGCGGGTATCGTCCTTTTCATCTGCGTCCTCATCGTCCTCATCTTCATCCTTGTACTTCTTCTTTCGCCCCTCGCTATGATCGTGAACGTGTTTCTTTTTCCCGGATTCCGTTCTCTTTTTTATCTCGAAAGGTTTCTTGGGCCTGTCTTCATTCACCACATCTTCCAGCTCGCCATAAACCTGGTCCTCAAACTGCTGGCGTTTGCCGGGATTATCTTCATCCGCTATCTTTTTAGGTGGCGCATTGAAGGCATTCTTCACTACATCGCTAAATGTCTTTTTCTCGCTCTTAGCTTCTGTATTTTCTTTGTCCCCCTTACTTCCCCTGTTTTTTTCAAACTCTTTTTTGCCTCCGGCTTTCCGGTCGCCATAAGCTGGTTTCTCGCGATCCCGGAATGGCCTGCTGTCGCCACCGCTTTTTACCGGCTTATCAAATTTTCGGGCTGGCTTCCGCTCTTCGCCTTCACCGGTTCTGTCATCTTTCTTAAATGATGGCTTATCAAACGATTTCTTGGGACGGTCGCTGAAAGGCTTTTTGTTATCGTCTTTCCGGTATGGCTTGTCGAATTCTTTGCGTGGTTTATAGCCGGCATCATCTCCCGAACCCGTGCTATCATCCTTCTTGAACGGTTTATCGAATGATTTCTTCGGCCGGTCGCTGAAAGGCTTTTTGTCATCGCCTTTCCGGTACGGCTTGTCGAATTCTTTGCGTGGTTTATACCCGCTATCATCCCCCGAACTGCGACCTTCATCTTTCTTAAAGGATGGCTTGTCAAATGATCTTTTGGGCCGGTCGCCGAATGGTTTCTTATTATCGTCTTTCCCGTATGGCTTATCAAACGATTTGCGTGGTTTTTGCCCAGCCTCATCCGCTCTGCGTGGACGATCTTCACCCCTTGGCGACTTGTCGAAAGAGCGTTTTGGCCGGTCACTGAATGTTTTTTTATTATCGTCTTTCCGGAATGGCTTATCAAATTCTTTGCGTGGCCTTTGTCCAGCCTCATCACCTGCTCCCCGACGGTCGTCCCCGTCAGATGACTTGCCGAACGAGCGTTTTGGTTTGCCAGAATCCTTAGGGTATGGTTTGCTGTTATCTGCCAACCTGCCTGAATAGGGGCGTGATGGACGCGATGGTCCCGCTCCCGATGCTCCCGGGGCTGCCGCTCTGCCATCATAGTTTTTCTTAAATGGCTTTGCATCTTTTTCAGGGCCTTTTGCGCCGCTGTACTTTTTGAAAGTATTATCAGATCCGGACCGTGGCCCCTTGGAAGAATTAGGTGAACTTTTTCGCATTTTATTTTTTTATTGCCAATTCAGGTAAATATCTCTACACCCGAAGCGGGCAAAGGTACGATGTTAGTTGTTAGCACGCAGTTGTTAGTATGAAGTTGACGATGGTTTATCTGGCCTACAGATAGGTCGCCGAATGTATTACGTTCATTTTAACCCTTCTTACTTACTAATTAACATCGCTGGCAGGTTTGTTTTTTTCCTTTTCGGCAATCAGTAATGGTCTTGCTTCTGCGAAATTTGCAATCATATTATCGAGTAGCGGTAGCATTTTGTCTTTACCGGTACCCTGCCTCGCCAGGCTGTTAATGCCCACAAGATCGTCATACATCTCTCTCACTTTGATCACATTGGCACTTGATTTTAAGAAATGAGCCTGCTTGCCTATAGCTTCAAAGTCGTTTGTTTTCCTTATCAGTTGCTCCAGTTTTGTAAGGCCATTAGTAACCGTATCTATATAAAGCTCTATTATTTCATACACATAGGTTGTGTCGTTGTCCGACATTTCATAAATGAAAGCAAAATCTACAACGGGCGTTGTCATACAGTTTATTTTTTAAGATTTATGTTTAGTGACGTTGACGAAATAAATACCACTATATGGCGAAGTTATTTTTCTTTTATGCGAGGCACAAAATCCGCGAATAGTGAGCTATTTAAGGACTTTTGGGACGAAGCAGAAATGGAAAAGAACAAGTCAGATGGGGGTATTTATTTTGTCATCGTCACTTAGCTACCAAACTAACGATTAGTTCACATAAGACTGGTCCATTAATTGGTTTTGAAATACAGGCATTCATGCCCGCTTCCACACATTCTGGTGTTTCTCCGGCAAACATATCGGCAGTTATTGCTACAACCGGGATGTTACTTTTCATTTCCGTCCTTATATATCGTGCAGTCTCAAATCCATCCATCACCGGCATATGCAGATCCATTAGCACAAGGTCAAAATGGCTTTCGCGCAACAAATCAATAACCTCCTTTCCATTCGATACGGTTTTAACTGTCGCATGTTGTTTTTGAAGAATAAAGTTTACGATCTTTTGGTTCAAAATGTTGTCTTCTGCAACCAATATGTTAATGCCTTCTAGCAAATAGCAAAAGTTTTATATCAAATGATGGCCTAAAACTAATATTTATTGGCGAAATTAATATAAATATAAAAAATCAATATAGGCATTGCGTCGAATTGCTTTAAAAATATTTTTATACAATATAAATAAAATTCGCTCAGTTTATGTGTCCGCATTCATTTCCTTAGCATTTCTTTTAATTATTTCGGAAGTTTATTAACTTTACGTGCATAATCACTTTTTTGCACTCTTTTTTGTATTATTGCATTCATGAGCCCAGATAACAATGGTTTAACAAAGATGCTATCAGCTTAATGTTTTTCGGTCGTTGTCCCTTGGGAACGATGACAAAATAAAGTACACCATCTTACTTGTTCTTTTCCATTTTTACTTCGTTGTAAAAGTCTTTAAATAATTCATTATTCGCAGATTTTACGCCTCGTAAAAAAGAAAAATAACTTCACAATATGGTGTACTTTATTTCGTCAACGTTCCTTAATTAAACAGAATAAAATAAGGATCTATGGCATACAAAATACGCATACTTCCCCGGTGGTTAGTTATATTATTAGATCTTTTTCTAGTTTGCTTCTGCCTCGTATTGTCGAGGATGCTAAAGTTGAATTTTAAATGGACTGCTGTTGATGCCGGCCTTCGGTTGATGATGTGCATAGTGCTGGTGCTAAATGCAATGCTTTTTTATATATTTAAGAGCTATGCGGGCATTATTCGGTACACCAACCTGGAAGACGCCCAGCGATTAGTGATGGTAAATGCGATCGCGGCCTTCTTTTATATCGTCATAAACACATTTATCCCAATTTTCAAATATGGTAACTTCTTCACCCTACAGATCGTAACCATAAATTTTCTCATTACCACCTTTGTTATAATATCCTACCGGCTTGCCGTGCGGTATTGTTTCAATTTCTATAAATCACTGTCCCAGGGCATAAAGTTGCAAAAGAAAAAGGCAGTTGTTTATGACACCTCGGCAGATGGCCTCCACATAAAAAAGGTAATGAATAGCCTCCCAAACGGCGATATGGAAGTGGTAGCATTCCTCGATGATTCGTTCAACGCTTCTGGCAAGCTACTGGAAGGGATACCGATATACAATACGCAGGAAGCCAGTTTGCAGCGGCTAAGAAATGAAGGTGTGGAACTGCTGATATTGGCAAGCAAGCAAATGGAAAAAGGCAAGCTGAATGAGCTGGTGGACAATTGCCTTACCTGTGGTATAAGGATACAGCAGGTGCCTGCAATGCGCGACTGGTTGAACGGCAAACTGGATACGCAGCAGCTACAGGATATAAATATAGAAGACTTGCTGGAGCGCGAGGTAATAAAGATCCACAATGAGGCAATTTATACAGAGCTAAAGGGTAAGAAAATATTAGTTACGGGCGCCGCGGGCTCCATTGGTAGTGAACTGGTACGCCAGCTATTGCAATACCGCCCATCTTTGATAATACTATGCGACAAGGCCGAAACCCCAATGCATGAATTTTACTTAGAGATACAGGATAAGTACAAGAATGCAAACGTAAAAGCTTACCTGGGTGATATTACCGACCGGCAACGGATGGAGCACCTGTTTGAAGTATATAACCCGCAAATAGTATTCCATGCCGCCGCATACAAGCATGTACCGCTGATGGAGGATAATCCATCAATAGCTGTTATCAACAATGTGCTGGGCACCAGGATACTTGCAGAGCTTGCTGTGGCCAATGATGTGGAGAAGT
>JABDBX010000009.1 GCA_013288445.1 Bacteroidota bacterium | reverse complement strand
AAATATTGTAAGCTCTTTATCAGATTTATAATCATGGTATAAATGCCGAACTGCATTTGCAAGATCGTGCTCCTTATCTTCCCGTATATGTTTTAGCGCTTTTTCTATCACCAGGAGCTTTTCCCTAAGTGGCAGCTTATGTATCTCCTTAATAATTGCGGTAGTTGTCATACCATAAAATTAATGAAAAAACAAGCAAATTATCAACTCGCTCTATATAAATTTATTATCCTTTGCTGCCTTAATAGCATCAGCTTTTGAGTGCACATCAAGCTTGTGGTAAATGTTTTTGATGTGCGATTTTACTGTTTCCAGGTCTATGTACAGTTCTTCGGCTATGCGCTTGCGGCTCTTGCCTGTGGCTATTTGCGCCATTGCCCAGCGCCATTGCAAACGGAAAATTAATGACTTCATAAGCTTGACCTTGACACCAAACGTAGTGAATATCCTATGATCTTGCAAAGGCCACCAGCAGTTCAATGTCACCCGCATCTGCAGCCCTTACCGCTGCGAGATAATTTGCTCGTGCTGCATTTAACTGTGAAGTGTCTTTGCTACCCCAGCTGAAAAAATCACCATCAAATAGTCGTTCCATAATAATATCAGCCATTAGCCGGGAGTGCCTTCCATTGCCGTTTGCAAAACAGTGGATACTAACGAGTCGGTGCTTAAACCGGATAGCGATCTCTTCGTTGCTGTATGTTTTATTTTGGACCCAATACCTGCAATCATCCAGCAATACTCTCAGCTGTTGTGGTATCTCATATTTATCAACCCCAATATTCTTATTTGTCTTTCTGAATTGGCCAGCCCATCCCCACACTTGCCCGAACATTTTTGTATGAAGAACCCGAATAAACTCCTCAGTTAAGATATTATACTTCTCGCCGCATAAGTTTGTGCAATGATAAACGGGCAAGCCCGATAGGGCTTAAATGATGAATAGCCACCGGTGAAACCGGTGGGAAAATAGATGTGGTCATTGAACCCCGGCGGGGTTCAACTGGTATAACCCTGAAGACTCCGGGTTGCACCCGGAGCTATTCACATTAAAGCCTTCCAGGCTTTTTAAATTCAATGCACATTTTTATCCGGCGTATAGTATAGCTTTGGATACACGTTTGCTGAGCAGCCATAGCATTGCCTGCTGTATGTTATTTTGTTCAAACTCATCCAGTTGTTCCCGGGTTGTTATTGAGCCTATCAGCAAACCCTCTTTTTCATCTTCATCCAAAGGGGTTTGCCCGTCGCCATATGCTAGCGCTAATCCCATAAGTACCTCGGCATTTCTCTTATTAATTCTTCTGTGAGCTCGTCTATTGCCCGGGCTATTCTTTCGGCAGAATTTTCCTGCCCTTCCAGTTTCATTGCTATGGAGGTGCGCATTACCACCTGTGTGGCTACCTGGCGTGCACGCCTTGCTATCATTTCATTTATGGAACCGGCTTCCGGTATAAATCCATATACCAGCTTCATATTGAGCGCTTTTCCCGCCTTATCCAGTGCATCTAGTGTGATGGAACCCTGCTGCTCCCTTGTTTCCAGTTCCTTTACACTTTGCGGAGTTACAGACAGCCTTTCGCCAAGCTGGCGTAATGACATTCTCATGCCAGACCGTATAGCATGTACCCACCCATCGGCAGGGCGAGTGGTATCTTTAAGGATAGAAAAAGCGTGGAGTTTTTTATCAACCTGGTCAACAACAATATTTTGCTTTTGATATTTCATAAGGCTATAGCCATAAAATAGAAAACAAAATTAAGGCTATAAATTGAAATATAAAAATTAAAATCAGGCTATACCATGAAATTAAGCTGCCGTACTATATAAATTTATTATCCTTAGCTGCCTTAATAGCATCAGCTTTTGAGTGCACATCTAATTTGTGGTAGATGTTTTTGATGTGCGATTTTACTGTTTCCAGGTCTATGTACAATTCTTCGGCTATGCGCTTGCGGCTCTTGCCTGTGGCTATCTGTTCCAGTATTTCGGTTTCGCGGCGGGTGAGGGGGGTTGATTCGTTGCGCTTGAATGACGAGATCACCATGCGCGCAATATGGGCGCTCATTGGTCCACCGCCATCCATCACTTCGTGTATGGCAGAGACAATTTTTTCGGGTGGGGTATTCTTCGTTAGATAACCGGCAGCGCCGTTGCCCAGCGCCCGGAATATGAGCATCTCCTGCTCATAAACTGTGAGGATAAGGATATGGGTATCCGGCAGTATTTTCTTAAATTTTGGTATGGCTTCTACACCAGATATACCGGGAAGTTCCACATCCAGCAATATCACATCAGGGTCGTCACCAACTATTTTCTTCAGAGCATCCTCGCAAGACGAATAAGTGCCCACAACCTTGTAGCCCGAAGTATTGCCTATGAGGAAGGCATAGCCCTCGCGTATAGTTTCATCATCTTCTACAATAGCTACACGTATATCCAGGTCTCGTTTCATAAAGAATAGTTTACGTAAAGTTCGTCAAAGACGGCTAATAAAATCTCACCTGTTTGGCGGTATTTTAAAGGTCAGATTCAGTATTGTTCCCTTATCCTTTCTGGAATCTATATACAGCTTGCCGTTCATTCGTTCCGTGCGGATGTGCATATTGTTTATGCCATTGCCCTTCTTTACATTCTGCATGTCAAACCCCTGGCCATCGTCTTTCAGCACCATCTGCAATACGCCCTTTGTTTTGAAATGGACATCGAGCGATACGTTCTTTGCCTTCGAATATTTAAGGCTGTTATTCAGCGCCTCTTTGAAAATCATTATCAGGTTGCGGCTCATGTCCATTGGCAGGCGGTAGTTGCGCCATTTTTCGTCCGTTCCGGTAAATACAAAGTTCACATCCGTATCCTGGAACAGGTCTGTGGCAAAATCGCGAATGCGGTGAAGTATCTCGTAGAGGTTATCATTAGACGGCTTCAACGACCATAGAATGTCGCGCGTGCCACCATATAGCTGGCCGGTATTGTCTTCTATCTGGTCTAATATTCTTGCGGTGTCAGGTGTAAGCGTTATTTTATTTCTAAGCACACTGGTGAGCACATTTATGCGGGTAAGCTTATTGCCTATCTCATCATGAAAATCTTCTGCGGTACGCACGCGTATTTTACCTTGTTCTTCTGCACGCAGCTTTGCAAGCAGCCGCAGCCGCCGTTGCTTGCGGCTGTTCACAATATATTGCAATAGTATGCCGGATAGCAGGCAGGCTATAAGCACCGCAAACCGGAACCATTTTGTTTTCTGGAAAGGCGTAATGATCTCGAAGGCATAAGTTAGCTCGGGGTTGTTCTGCCCTTCGGCCACCTGGCATTGCACATGCAGCACATACTTGCCCGGCGGCAATGCCGAGTAGGTGACCGAATTGGTGGAAGCCCATTCGGACCACGGTGTTTCCAGCCCATCCATCCGGTAGCGGTACTGCACCTGTTGCGCACCACTGAGGGTTATCGCCTGGAAGGTAAAGGCTATGTTGTTTTTCTTATACGGCAGGCGCAAATGGTAGGGTATGCCATACCAGTTATCTGTGCTGTCGTAGTAGTTATGGTCTATGCCGCTTTCTGCAGTAAGCTTCACAGATTGCAGCACAATGCTTGCAGGAGCGGGAGAAACCACGGTATTACGCGGCTGGTAATGAAAAGCGCCATTGGTAGTTCCAAACCATATGCTACCGTCGGGCAGCTTGAACACGGCATTCATATTGCTTTCCATGCCCGTTATACCCTGTGCTTTCCCATAGAATGTTACACGCGCCTCGTCATGCGCACCATCTGTGCCGCCTTGCACGGCAACCGTTTTTATCTTGTGGATACCGAAGCCGGTACCCACCCATATATTCCCGTCATTGTCGGCTACAATGTTGTAAACAAAATCTGAACGAAGGCCATTATTTTTATTGACGGAAAGCATTTTTCCTGTTTGCAGATTATAACGCACCACACCATTGTCACTGCTGCCCATCCACAATTCTCTATCTTTCAAAATGAAGCATTGTATATGGTAGCTGTCAATGACCGTGTTTGTAATAAAGTCTGAGACAACGCTTGCATTATACAGCCGCAGGCCATTGTAGGTAGCTATTAAAACACTGTCTTGCCCTATGGTGAGAAAGGATACCACAGGCGCATTTTTTATAGCTACGGTTTTAAAACTATCGTGTTCATAGAGCATAGCGCCATTGGCAAAGCCCACCCATAGGCGGTTGGAGTTATCCTCATAAACGCTGTAAATAAAGTTAGACGGGAAGTTCCTGTCTGGCGCAGCATATTGCCGGAAAACTTCGTCGCTGTATGACCACAAACCCCGCCCTCTAGTGCCTATCCATAGCTTACCCTTGTGGGTATAGCACATAGATGTTATGGTGGGCACAGGGTTTGAAGGAAAGGTAAGCGGATCGACCTTGCCATCCTTAAATACATACAGCCCGGCATCGTAGGTGCCTAAGAAAAGTGAGTCGCGTTTGTTGCCCGATACAGACATGATCTGTGCGCTGGGCAGGCCCATTGTTTCGTCAAGCCCGGAGAACTGTGTACCCGAAAACCTGAAAACACCTTGCCCGTCAGAGGCCATCCATACATTACCCTCAGCATCAGTAAGCATATCGAAGAAAGAGTTGTCGGTAAGGCCATTGCGCTTATTGTAATATTGCTGGGTGCTGCCTGAAATACGGATTGCCCCGCTATTGGTGCCCAGCCATAGTGCGCCTGTTTTGTCCTGGGTTATCGCAGAGATAACAGGGGTTATGGCGATGCCTTCTTTGTTAAGCATCACCGGCATAATATGGCCGCCTTCTATTTTATACAAGCCCCAGTTGGTGGTTACCCATACCTGCCCATCTTTGTCCTGGAATATCCGGTACACGTTCGGCGCTTTCTGTTCCGGCGGCACAGGGAATCTAATCGAGTCCGTTTTGCTATTGTGAACATGATAAAGCGCTCCCTCTTTTGCTACCCACAGGCTACCCTGCGTGGCAAGGATGGAGGAGACAAAACCCGGATCACCGGGTGTTACAAAGTACTTTATCTTTCCCTTGGTTACAAAATACACATCGCCCTGGGTTCTCCACCATGTCGTATCTCCTACTACCTGCATTTGCTGCGTATTGTTGAGTACACGCATAGTGGGTTGCTGCCTTGGGAAATGGGTAAACGATTTGCCGTTAAAACAAGATATTCCGGTTGGGCCTCCAACCCATATATTCCCCAGGGTATCTGCCGCCACAGACCATATTTCATTGCTCTGCAGACCGTTGCGAATGGTATAGTTGGTACAATTCTTCCCGTCATACCGTGTAAGCCCACCATAAGTGCCTATCCATAAGTTGCCCATTTTATCCTGGGCCAGGCAGGTAGCCTGCGACTGCACCAGGCCATCATCAACGCTCAGGTTATGAAAAGGATAACGCTGGGCATGAGCTACCACTGTAAAGAAAAGGCACACTGCCGCAAGAGCTATACTCCTAAGGCTACAAAGCCACGTCTTATTATGCCCAGTGTGCGCCATAATCCTTTGTGAAATTAACGCTTAAAGCCGTTATAGCGTAATCCCATTGTTCATTTTTCTGTTAGCCTTTTGCAAATCACCCGCGTTGGGGGAATATGGCTCTGGTATTCACAGATACATTTGGTAAGTCAATCACCCGGTTATGAGATACTGTTTAATAGTACCCGTGTTTATCTTGTTTTGTTTCAGTTCCAGTAACCTCTTAGCCCGCACTGGCGCTATATCCGGCAGGGTTTTAGATGAAGGCGGCAAGCCCGTAAGCTTTGCCAGCATAGTGCTGTTTGGATACGGCGATTCTGCCGTGGTAAAAACAGAACTGACTGACGAAAAGGGTGAGTTTCAGCTAACCCCTGTTGCAAATGGCAATTATTTTGTAAAGGCGTTGCTGATAGGCTATCAAACTTATGGTTCAAATAAAGTGATAGTCAATGACGATGCAGTCGCATTGCCCGATATAACTCTGCATCAAAGCGCTACTGATCTGAAAGAAGTAAAAGTTACCGCCCAGGTGCCTTTTGTGGAAGTACATGCCGACAAACTTGTGGTAAATGTAGAGAACAGCTTAGTGAGCGCAGGCTCGTCTGTATTAGATGTGCTGGCCCGGTCACCGGGGGTAACTGTGGACCAGAACGACAACATAAGCCTGAAAGGGAAGCAAGGTGTGAACATAATGATAGATGGCCGGATAGTACCCGTATCTGCTGCAGACCTGGCAAATATGCTAAAGAGTATGCCCACCAACTCAGTGGATAAAATAGAGATCATTTCCAACCCCTCTGCAAAATACGATGCCGCCGGAACTGCTGGTATCATAAACATAAAAACGAAAAAAGACAAGGCAATGGGTTGGAACGGCAGCGTTAACGGAAGCTATGGACAGGGCATTTACCCAAAAGAAAATGCAGGGTTTAGTCTCAACTACCGGGAAAAGAAATTGAATGTTTATGCCAGCTATAATGCCAACTACCGCGAAGGTTTTAGCCACGTGGACTGGGACAGGAAATACTACACCAATGGTGTTTTCAATGGTGCATACGTGCAGGATAATTATTCCACACTCACCTTTCATACCAATATTGCAACGATTGGCGCGGACTATGATATTTCTTCTAAAACGAGCGTGGGGATGGCAGTAAGCGGCGAAAACTTTCACCTGGGTACAAAAGGATACTATTTCGCCAATGTTTTTGACCAGGATAATAATATCCAGTCTTATTTTGCCACACACAATACCTCATCAGGCAACTGGAATAATTATGCTCCGAATCTTCATTTCAAGCACACCTTTGATACCTCGGGCAAAGAGCTGACAGCCGATGTAGATTATGCCCGCTACTGGAACACAAACACGCAGGACTTTACAACCAACTATATTGCGCTTGATGGCTCACCGCTGAACCCCGATTACATACTTCATGGAGATATTGCAGGGGTCACCCAGATCCGGTCGTTTAAAGCAGATTATACCAACCCGCTAAAGAATGGCGCACGCCTGGAAGCGGGCATGAAGTCAAGCTATGTAACAGCAGATAATGAGCCGGATTTTTACAACAGGAGCAATGGTGGCAACGTATATGACCCTACGAATAGCGATCATTTCATTTACACCGAGCTCATCAATGCACTGTATGTTAACGGCAGTAAGGAATGGAAAAAATGGAGTGCGCAGGCCGGCCTCCGTGCAGAGCAGACTGCGGTTACCGGCGATGAGAAAATAACCGGCGAAACTTTTGACAGGAACTATGTGCAGCTTTTCCCCAGCTTTGCCGTACAGGACCATGTGAACAAGGATAACGACCTCGGCATTACGCTAAGCAGGCGCATAGAGCGGCCAGACTATAACGATCTGAACCCCTACAAATTCTTCGTTGATCCAAGTACCAATAAACAAGGGAATCCATACCTGAACCCCGCGCTTACCTATGCTGCCGAGTTGTCTCATACGTTTAAGCAGCGGTTCATTACTACCCTTTCCTATAGCGTTACCAGCGATGTAATAACCGAGGTAATAAAGCCCAGCACCACACAAGACAGGGTAACGATACAGACCAAGGATAACCTTGCCACCATGAGTTACGTCGGCATTAGTGGAGCATACACCATACCCTTTTATAAATGGTGGACGAATGTTACCAACTTCAATGCTTATTATGCACGCTACCAGGGCAATCTTTCCAATACAAACTTAGACAAAGGCCAGCCCACTTGCGATATTAACACGAGCAACAAATTCACCCTGCCCAAAGACTGGTCGGCAGAGTTGACGGTGTTTTACCAGGCAGCACAGGTATATGGCTTTCTCAACCTCACTCCCATTTCCATGTTCAATGTGGGGATACAAAAGAACTTGTTTGAGAAACGGCTTACCATCCGTTTTAGTGCAAACGATATTTTCTGGCATGGCAGTGAAAGCGGATCTTCTTATTTCACCAATTACACAGAGGTGTTTGTAGCGGTGCATGATACCCGGCAAGAAACAATATCGCTCACCTACCATTTTGGAAAAAAGACAGTGGCCCCTGTTCATAAACATAGCGGCGGCGCAGAAGATGAGAAGAAACGCGCCAAAGACCAGGGAGCATAAGTGACAATCATAAACACTTCCCGCCTATAAATAAATAGCAAATGAAGCTGTATCTGTTGCAGCACCCGCCCCCGGATGATTTTTGTGTGGTCATGCCGGGGGCATTTTTATTTAAGCGTCAAGTATAGACTGTATTTGCTGCTTAAACCAGGTTGTTTTTACGAGATCTTTCTGCTGGTAATGATATTTGTTGAGTACACTTTTGTCGAAATAATTCTTCATGTTAAAAAACGGATAAAACACTTCAAATTCATTGCTTTCCAAAGCAATGAGAAATTCGGATAACACACCATCGTTTTTAATACCCTCTTCTTTAAATTCTACATAGGTTGTTCTGGCAGTACCGATGCCTGCAATCAGTTTTAAAAGGTGCCCCTTTTTCTGAGTGATAATTTCGTTTTTGTACCATTCGATATCAAATCCCTCCCATTGCATTTCCGCTAAATTATCGGGATGAAATAAATAGTTCTCAAACGTATAATACCGTAAAATTTTCAGGTTAGGAAACTTCCTCTTAATGGCTTCAATTTCATCGTTTCGGAGATAATCTCTATCCCGCAATCCCATTAGATGCTTTTGTTCCTTAACGGTCAAAAAAACTTCACGGTTATTACTTGCTGGCAGGAACAAATAGCTTTTCTCACCCAACGCATAATTATACAACCCACTATTCTTATTCTCTGTAACAACCATCTTCTTACCAGATAAAATAGCAGTCATTGTTTCTTTTGGGATTGCTATTTCATAAACATCAAGGTTTTCATCTGGTTGAGGTTGTATTACCTGGGGCAAATCAAAATTCAGGTTGTCAAAGTCAAGAATCACAGCCCGTTCACTTTTCCTGGCATAATCAATAAAGCCAAGCGCATGAGATGCCGTCCATAGCTGCGATGAATCTGGTATCCATTTCGTAACTATTTCGTCCAGCAATGTTGATTGCAAAGCGGTATTTAAGTGGCAATCCATTTCGTCTATGAAAATGATGGCATTCTCATACTGCTCGCGACGAACAACAAAATTAAGCAACAGAATTACGACCTGCTTTTCACCATGGCTTAACACATCATATTCAATACGCGATTCGCCTTTCCTGAAAATCAGCTGCATGTTACTAACCGGCGATGCATTCTGAAATTCAGCAAGCTGGATAGTTGTTGTCTCATCGCCGCCAAAAATATTCAGTAATGATGCATTAAGTGGGCGTATAAAATCCTGGAATATCTTTAGTGTGTCGGCAGACTTCCCGCTGAATACAGGGGCGCGTAGCGCATTATCAACATCTTGTATGTAGCTGGCAACGTCATTAATAAAGCGGTTATCATGCTCTATAAACGTGGTAGGGCTATCCCGGTCATTATCAATCTTTGACGGATCTCCACCATTGTGCAATTGCGGTAATATACGGATGCTACTCCTGCCAATTAACTTATTAAAAAACGGAGGAACTTTACTGTCGCCACCATCAAAGTCAATTATAAAATCTATCTCTTCATCCTTTTTTTTTCTATAATAGTCACGTAATGTTTCTCGATTTTCAGAAGAAGCGATATAACGAAACCCATCAAACACGCTCGACTTCCCGCTGCCATTGGCGCCAATCAACAGCACTAACTTAGCATCAGACGGTATGTTGTCTAATGTCAGGTCAGTAAACCGCTTAAAATTCTTTAGCTGTACTTTATTTATCCGCATGATTGAAAACTATAGAAATTTATATAATCCACTTAACACAAGGTATTTCTTTTTTATTTTCCGTCACAAAAAAGCCGACCAAATGGCCGGCTCATTCTGTGCAAAGAAATTAACTGGTTACGAAGTTTTCTTTGGAGTTTCTGTCTTGGCCGACTTGCTGTCTTTTGCACATTCTTTGCTGCCTTTCTTGTCTTTGCAGCAAGCTTTTGTGCAATGTGCGCCTTTTTTGCAACAAGCTTTTTCCTGTGCAAAAGCGCCGCCAGATAACATAACGGCAGCTACCAATAATAACGTGAGTTTTTTCATTGTTCCAGTTTTTTGTAAGGATTAAGCCACAAATATAGGGGAAATAATATAATGTCAGTGTTAAAAATCAAAACTTAACCATCCAGTTGTGCCACACTTCAAAAGTGTGGCACAACTATGCAATCCATAGCTTTATATTTGCAGTAATCCGAAAAACGCCTTTACCGGTTACATACTGCTACATGCCTAAATCATACAAACATCTTTTCTTCGACCTCGATCATACCCTTTGGGACTTCGATAAGAACTCTGCCGCATCGTTAAAGACATTGTATGACGAATACAACCTGAAAGACCGTGGCATACTTGATTTCGATGCACTATTCAAGGCATATACTTACCATAACGACCGGCTTTGGGAGCGCTACCGGAAGGGTTTTATAAAGCGCGATGAACTGCGCTGGAAGCGTATGTGGCTTATGCTCCTTGATTTTAAGGTAGCCGATACTTCCCTGGCCCATGAGCTCAGTATTGCCTACTTAGAAATACTGCCTACACAAACGTTGCTTGTTCCCCACGCCAAAGAAATACTGGAGCATTGCAAAGGCCGCTACGACATACACCTCATCACTAACGGCTTCGAGACTACGCAGCGGCTCAAACTACAGTATTCAGGCATCGCCCGCTATTTCAACATGCTCATCACCTCGGAAAGAAGCAACAGCATGAAGCCCCATCCCGATATATTTGCCTATGCGCTGAAGGCAGCCAATGCTGTAGCAGAAGAGAGTATAATGATAGGAGACGCAATAGACGTGGATATCTTAGGCGCGATAAATGCAGGCTGGGATACCGTCTATTACAACCCGTTTGGTGTAAAGCATAACCGCAAGCCTACTTATGAGATAACGCACCTCGAAGAGCTGATGAGGATATTTTAGTTGGTATGTTCATTTGACAGCCATTTTTTATATTTTTTCATTACCTCTTCATGTGGCCGCACTTCTCCTGCATCGGCTTGCATAAGTCCTCTTTCTATCGATTCTTTCGCCGACGCCTCTACTGTATCCCACCAATCAGTTTCTTCCTGAGCAAATGTATTAACAACACTCAATACCACTTCCTTTTGGTGTGTATTTAGATGATCCAAATAATGGTTTATCTCTTTATCCAACGCTTTTACTGCTCCCATATACCAGATTTTTATTGGTACAAATTTAGCCGAAATAATTTCTATCTGTCAGAAAATATTACCTAAACAGTTGAAAAAAGGAGGAAATATGAAAGAGTGATTTCACCGAAAAAGCCGTAAATTTGCTAATATCATGGTTCGCACAATAATCACTCCGGATAAGAACAGCATATCTATTAGCGATTCGCAGAATTTTGTGGGCAAGAAGGTAGAGGTTATTGCTTTTACTATCGAAGAAACAGTTTTGGATATGGACAAACCTGTTACTCACTTTGCATCAGAAAACGTTTTAGTGAAAGATTGGTTAGCAACCGAAGAAGATGGGGCGTGGCGGGATTTATAAAAAGCCCTCCCGGAATTACCGGAAGGGCTTGATCTATACTTTGCACGGCATAGTTTTGTGCATTTGTTAAAAGGGGTTTCGTTCATAAGTGTACCTAACCTTAGATGCGCGGTATCGCCATATGGTCAAGCCCTGAAAGGGCGGCATCTAATAGCGATGGGCATCGCCCATCGAACTTGCGTATGGCAGAAACACAACCCCAAATGCACGAAAACACCCCATTTGAAGTATAAGTACACACTCATTTACTTCGCACAGCAACCCGAACTGCACTTGGAATTGCCGCTATCGCAGCAACCTTCATCACAGTTACAATCTGTGCAGTCTGTGCAACCGCAATCCTGGCAGGTGCAGTCAGTGCAGGAGCAAGCTGTTGCCTGTGCTGTGCTTTTTGCCGTACTACTATATTCATAAGCGCTTGCCGCGCCCATAGCGCACGAAAATACCACTGCGGATATACCCGCAAAAATTATCTTTTTCATTTTATTTTTTTTGAAAGTTTATTAATGCTGAACGGTCGTTCAGTTGTCATCGGTATTATGCAACTGACGCTTGCGGCGGATGTAGTATATCAGCCGGGTATTGGCTGATAAGATCGGCGTCTTTAGAAAAGAATTTCATTGCGATAAAGAATTCTGGCTTGCGTTCTGGTAGCATATGTTCTTTTACCGGCACAGCATTTGCCGCACAAACCGGGCATTGGCTAAAGAAAGGATTACATTGATTACCGTTGCAATCCCCACCACCGCAATCCTTGCATCCCTTATGCGGCTTTTTCCCCTTCGTGTTGCAGCAAGACATTGTTTTCCCGCTTTTTGTAAGGATAGGGAAAACTGCTGGCTGTATGAATAAGCCGAACAGGTACAAACACAACATGGTAGCTATAGTTCTCACCTGGAATGTATGAAGTTATTGCATAAGCGGCGTAAAAAATTGTTAATAAAATCGGACGGTATTTATACTTTAACCCTCATTTAATAATGATCTCGTCCACAACCCTGTCCTGGAAATACTCATTGATGCGGACAACCAATTGGTCCTTGCCCAGCAATAGCTCCTGTTTCAGCGCGGCTACATCGGTATAGATGGTCAGCTTTTTTCCATTGAGCAGCGTGGACCTGGTGTATTTTGAGATTGTCTTCCCTACAATTGTTTCCCACTCGTCTTTTATCCGCAGCTCTATCACTTTCGGTTTCCAGTGCGATTTTTCAAGCAGCAGATTCAGCGCTTCTCCTATACTATACGATCCCATAATACCCAGGTACAGGATGCAAGGTACTGAATAAGTAGATTTGGTAATTGCCGGGTTTACCTGGGCTTATTGAAAATTATATAGCCAAATGAGTTGTTTTTTTCAAATAATGCTATAATTTACACATTCTTTAAACGATACTTGTATATTTTATGGTCATAGGTGTATTGAAAGAGCATGCCCCGGAAACCCGTGTATCATTGGTACCGGAGGTTGTGGCGGCGTTTGTAAAAATGAATGTAAAAGTATTGGTGGAACATGGTGCAGGCGTTACCGCTTTTTATACCGACCAATCTTATAAAGATGCAGGCGCCGAGATAACTGATGCATCGCAAATACGCTCATCGGCAGATGTGGTGCTTGCTATGCAGGCGACAAACATTGGCGGGGCTTTGAAGCCCGGAGCAGTATTGATGGGCATATTCCAGCCGCTGTTTAACCCCGGTCTTATGCAGCAGTGGGCAGATAAAGGTTATTCCGTGTTCAGCATGGACACTATACCCCGCACTACCAGGGCGCAGTCAATGGATGTGCTAAGTTCACAGGCCAATATAGCGGGTTATAAAGCCGTTTTACTCGCTGCTATGCAGTATTGCAGGTACTTCCCCATGTTTATGACCGCTGCGGGCAGCATACCCCCCGCAAAGGTGCTGATATTAGGCGCAGGTGTGGCTGGCCTGCAGGCTATAGCCACGGCCAAAAGGCTGGGGGCAGTGGTAGAGGTTTTTGATACCCGCCCGGCAGTAAAGGAAGAAGTAATGAGCCTCGGTGCAAAGTTTGTGGAAGTGGAAGGCGCCGCCGACGCATCGAAAGCTGGCGGCTATGCCGTGGAGCAAAATGAGGACTTCCAGCGCAGGCAGCGGGAAAAGATACATGAACATGCCCGCAAGTCGGATATAATAATTACTACCGCACAGATACCAGGCCGGAAAGCGCCTATACTCATTACAAAGGCCATGATAGAAGATATGCGTCCAGGCTCGGTAATAATTGATCTTGCCTCCGTCACGGGCGGCAATACAGATCTTACCGAAAACGATAAAACCATTATGCACCATGGCGTTGCAATTATAGGTAATTCTGCCCTGGCTGCCACAGCGCCAGCCGATGCCAGCAAGGTATATAGCAAGAACGTACTCAATTTTGCCAAACTCATCATTGATAAAGAGGGCGGCCTGAAACTGAATTTTGAGGACGATATTGTAAAAGGCACCTGCATAACCCACGATGGCAAGGTGGTGAATGAGCGTGTAAACGCACTAATACCTGTAAACAGCTAAACAAACAATTCCAAAAACATAAACTTTTCCATAGATGGACCAGATGACCAGTTTTTTTAATGGCAACTATCATTTAATAACCATAGTAATACTTTCTATCTTTCTTGGTATAGAAGTAATATCCCGGGTGCCAGCAGTATTGCATACACCCCTTATGAGCGGCGCCAATGCCATTCATGGAGTTGTTATTATTGGCGCCATCATAGTGATGGGCGAGGCGCATGAGGGAGATTATGTATCCCTTATCCTTGGCTTTCTTGCGGTAATATTAGGCACCCTGAATGTAGTGGGCGGCTTTGTAGTTACCGACCGTATGCTGGAAATGTTTGGTAAAAAGAAAAAGAAGGCTTAGGTGTCAAATTCCAAAGCGTAAATTCCAAATTCCAAGGCCCAGAGGGTTAAATTCCAAAATTTAGATTCCAAAAGTGATAAATTTCAAAGTTGAAATTCCAAAATCCAAAAATGATGATGGTATGAATGAACTGGAATTGAGGTGTTTGAAATTTGCTAAGGATGTAAGGGATTTTTGCAGGAATTTAAAACAGGATGTGATAAACAGGGTGTATATTCAGCAGGTCATTCGCTCTTCGTCTTCCATAGGAGCAAATTATATTGAAGCAAACGAGCATTTAGGCAAACAGGATTTATTGTATAGAATAAGAATATCAAGAAAAGAGGCGAAAGAAACAATATTCCGGTTGGAACTATTGATAGTTGAAGAAGCAGAACAATTAAATTATTTAAAACAAGAAGTAACGGAATTGCGGAAAATATTTTCTGCAATTATCAATAAGCTAACGGCAAGTGCCAATGCTTAATTTAATAAGGTTGAAGCTGAATATATAAATTCGGATGTGGAATTAACCCATTGGGAATTTGTGAATTGGGATTTGGAATTTCAATATTGGGATTTCCTCCCTTTGGAATTTGATAAATGATATTTGGAATTTATCCCACTTGGGATTTGGAATTTAAAAATTTGGAATTTAATTAATTATGGAGCAATTTCAAGAATTACTGAGCACTAATCCGCTACTACTACTTGCTTACCTGTTTGGTTCGGTAACTTTTATCCTGGGTCTCAAGATGCTGTCGCATCCGGAGAGTGCGCGCAAGGGCAATCTTATTGCTGCGGCAGGTATGATCGTTTCCATTTTTGCCACCATTTTTCTGTATCAGTACAAAGGCGGCGAGGGCCAGCCAGTAGGATTGCACAACTATGGCTGGATATTCGGGGCGCTGATAATAGGCACCATTGTGGGTACGCTTGCTGCCAAAAAAGTGCAGATGACCGCTATGCCCGAAATGGTAAGCCTTTTCAACGGTATGGGCGGTGCCTGCGCCATGCTTATTTCACTTATTGAGTATCGCAACGATAGTATGCCGCCTACCGGCAAGTTCCTCATTATTGTACTGGGAATGATAATCGGCACTGTTTCTTTTGCCGGTAGCGTAATAGCCTGGGGTAAACTGAATGGAAGGGTGAAAGACAAAACCATACCCGGCGGCCAAATGATCAACTTCATCATTTTCGCCGGTATTATTGTATTGTCGGTAATGGTCATCGGGGGCTTTACGGTTTCGCCCTTCATGTTTTATGGCATTGCTATACTTGCAGCCCTTTACGGCATACTGTTCGTAATGCCTATAGGCGGTGCAGATATGCCGGTGGTAATATCACTGCTCAACTCATTTACCGGCTGTGCTGCTGCATTTGGTGGCTTCCTTTACAATAACCCTGTGATGCTCACCGGTGGCATCCTGGTAGGCTCCGCAGGTACTATCCTTACCATACTCATGTGCAAGGCCATGAATCGCTCGCTCAAAAATGTGCTTATTGGTTCTTTTGGTGGTGCAAAGGCAACAGCCGGTGGCGCAACTAAGGAGCAAGGCAATTACAAAGAAATATCACTCAGCGACTCTGCGGTGCTAATGGCTTATGCACAAAAAGTGCTCATCATACCGGGGTATGGTCTTGCTGTAGCGCAGGCCCAGCATACCTGCCATGAGCTGGAAAAAGTGCTTGAAGAAAAGGGTGTGGAAGTTTCTTACGGTATTCATCCGGTGGCGGGCCGTATGCCGGGCCATATGAATGTGTTGCTGGCTGAAGCAGACGTACCCTACGAAAAGCTGCTGGAAATGGAAGACGCTAACGACCAGATGGGTACAACCAGCGTGGTGCTGATACTTGGCGCCAACGACGTGGTAAACCCCGCTGCAAAAGATGACCCTTCTAGCCCTATATATGGTATGCCGATATTAGAAGTAGAGAAAGCAGATCACGTTATCGTAAATAAGCGCAGTATGAAGCCGGGCTATGCAGGGATAGAAAACGACCTGTTCTTCAAGCCAAAAACCTCTATGCTGTTCGGAGATGCCAAAAAAGTGTTGCAATCACTAATTGCAGAATTGAAGCAGGTTTAATTTTTTTTGCAATCCCGGCGTCTGCAAATCAAGAGAATATAAAGAAATAGCTTTAACCGCAGGATAATAATATAACTGGAAATAAAAAATTGATTTAGGAATAAATGGGCCGAACGTTATAAAATTGAAAACTTTTATTAAATTTATGCCATGAGAAGTAAGAAAAGCGGTAAAATTATTGCGGCCATAGTCTCTGTATTTTCTTTTTTAACTGTTGCGTACATATCCTGCAATAAGCAGGATGCGAATCTGAACACGTGCGATGGGGTTATTTGTGAGAATATGGGTTATTGCCACATAGACACGCTCACACGCCTGGCACATTGCTTTTGCCCTACCGGTTACGAAGGAAGTAATTGCGCTACCGTATCCGTTGATAAATACCTGGGTACCTGGAATATGAGGCAGGTCATTGTTGGCAGCGATTCCCTGGGTTTTGTAAAGGATACTACATACTATCAGATCTTCCTGAAAAGTTCTGCTACGCCCACTACTTTCTTCATCGATAATTTTGCTGATAACCCCTACTACAACAATGTACTCTGCTCTCTTGACAGCGCCAATAGTTTTAGCTTCACTTTAGATACGTTCTCTACTTACCATATGGTGTACAATAATTATAAAATATTGTATGGCACCGGTACTATTTCCCCTGATGGTGATAGCATCATTGCTACGTTTGCTACAAGGCATCTCAGCACCACTACCAACTGGATCAATGATACCATAAGCATGAAGATGACGATGCAGTAATAAGTAGTGGAAAATCGCTTTAACATCCGGGTTTATGGCTTACTCATAAAAGAGGGTAAGCTACTTGTAAATGAGGAACTGATACGCGGCCAGAAGATCATAAAATTTCCGGGAGGTGGGCTCGATTGGGGCGAGGGAACGATAGATTGCCTGAAACGGGAATGGAAAGAAGAACTGGGCGTGGAGATAGCAGTCTCCTGCCATTTTTATACTACCGATTTCTTCCAGGCTTCGGCTTATGATAATTCTCAGGTCATCAGCATTTACTACCTCGTAACCTGCCAAATGCCTGATGTAATTGTTAACCATGTTCCCAATGAACGTACTTTCTGGATGGACCTTGCATCCATTTCTCCCGATACCTTTACACTGGCAATAGATAAAAAAGTGGGTGGTCTGCTACGGGATATGCAAATCACTATACTGCAAATGGGATAGTTTCGTGCATTCGGTGTGTAGTTTCGTGTCCTGCGCAAGTTCAATGGGCGATGCCCATCGCTATTAGATTTCGCCCTTACAGGCAATGTCGTTAAGTTAAGGGCAAGTCAGGGGTATTGCCTTCTTCCAAGCGCGTGTCGGGACATCCCCCTTTCCCCCTTCGTCGGCGCACATGGCCTACGCGCAAGGGGGAATACACCCGAATATGCTATCAACTGCATCATTCGGCTCTGCTTTTTCCTTAACTTAATGACATTGCCTTACAGGGCTTGACCATGTAACGATGTCCTATACATCGAAGGTTCGGTATGAACGAAAACCCCTTTTACAAATGCACAAAACTATGCGGTGCAAAGTATAAATAACAAAAGCCACACCCTTGGAGAGTATGGCTTTCGTAAATATTATTGTTCTGTTGCTTAGGAACGATGACAAAGTAAAGTACACCATCTTACTTGTTCTTTTCCATTTTTACGTCGTTGTAAAAGTCTTTAAATAATTCATTATTCGCAGATTTTACGCCTCGTAAAAAAGAAAAATAACTTCGCAATATGGTGTACTTTATTTCGTCAACGTTCCTTAGGCAATTTTCTCTACCTGCATATAATTCAGTTCCACCGGTGTAGCGCGGCCAAATATCTTTACCACCACCTTCAACTTCTTTTTCTCCTGGTTTATTTCTTCCACTGTGCCGTTGAAATCGTTGAATGGCCCGTCCACTATCTTCACTGTTTCGCCAATGATGTATGGCTCTGCATAGCTGATGCCCTGCTCACTCACTTCATCCATCTTACCAAACATCTTGTTCACTTCCGATTTGCGAAGCGCCGTAGGATGCTCCTTGCCTAAGAAGTGGATAACGCCGGTAACATTCTTAATAGCATGAATGATATCGTCAGTTAGCTTGCCATCATTTGCTTCAAGCAGTATATAGCCCGGGAACAAAGTCTTCTCGCGAAGCACCTTTTTACCGTTAAGCACTTTGAAAACCTTTTCTATCGGGCAAAGTATCTGTACAACCGAATTGGTCCAGTTATTGATCTTTACCTCTTTGTCAAGGTACTCTTTTACTTTTCTCTCTTTGCCGCTGATAACGCGTATCACGTACCACTTGGTTTCCTGTGCAGGTTTAGCATCCTGGACGATTGCGGTTTCGCTCATAGTTTCCATCATTATTTACCCAAAATGTTATAGATAAACTCCAATACGTTCTTTGAAACGAAATCCATTCCAAATACCACGCCGGTAACAATAGCAAGCGCGATCAGCACTATGATAGTAGTTTGCTGTAATTCTTCCCAGGTTGGCCAGCTCACTTTGTGTATCAACTCATCATAAGCTTCCTGTACGTAATTGCCAAATTTGCTCATATTCTTTCTTTTTGGTTAATTAGTTAATTAGTTAATTAGTTAAAAGGTAAGCCCTTTTAACCAATCAACGAGTTAACCATTTAACGGATTAACTTTAAAAAAACAGCACGGGCACGTGGATTCGAACCACGATCGAAGGTTTTGGAGACCTCTATTCTGCCGTTGAACTATGCCCGTTTATAAAGAACTTCAATTGTTAATAACATCAAAAACGCTAAATTCCAAATTCCAGGAAACTCCCCATATCCGGAATTCCAAATTACCAAAAAATCAAAAAAGCCAAAAAGTAACCCTTTTTGACTTTTCAACCGGAAGGCAAAGGTAAGTAACTTTTTGGAATTACTACTTTAAAAATTTCAGGCTTTTATTTCTCGTTTTGCTGCCCTGATGAGCCACAACGTTAGGTTATTCTGTACGTCTGCACCCTCTATGAGCGCACAAAATCCCTTTTCCCGTTTTTTCATTACCTTGCTTGTATGTTTTCGAGGTTGTTCAACTGGAAGAAACGGGAAAATGAAGGGTTTGATCTGCCCATACCCGAAAATGCGAACTGGTCTTTTTTGGGTGCCGACCTGCACTCCCACCTGATACCAGGGATAGACGATGGCGCAAAAACTATTGAAGATAGCCTGAAATTGGTGCGTGCCATGATAGACATGGGGTATAAAACCATTATTACTACTCCGCACGTAATGATAGATTACTATCCCAATACGGCTCAAACCATATCCTCCGGCCTGGCTGTGCTGCAGGAAGCTATGAAGGAGCAAAATCTGAATATTTCCATAAAAGCAGCAGCGGAATACTACATGGACGAATATTTTATGAACCTGCTGGATACCGAGCCCCTCCTTACCATTTATGAAAAACAGGTATTAGTAGAATGCTCTATGCTGTATAAACCCCCCATGCTTGCCGACATTATTTATAAAATGGTGAATGCCGGGTACCGCCCAATACTTGCACACCCGGAGCGCTACTTGTTTTTTCACAATGACATAAGCACGTACCAGGAACTTAAAGACAGGGGCTGCCTGTTGCAGCTAAATATGCTGTCCGTCTCCGGGTACTATGGCCGCAATATTAAAGTAGTTGCAGATCAGCTTCTTGCCAAAGGCATGTACGATTATTGCGGCACCGATATGCACCACGAACGACATGCCGCAACCCTCAAAGCTATGGCAGCCACAAAAGATTATCATACATTTGCGGGCTATCCTTTTTTAAATTCCAGGCTGTGTTTTTGATACATGCAGGGGTTTTTCAACAGACTTTTATTTCATGGAGCATTCATCATATTGTATTGGGGTTATAGGGCTTGGGTATGTGGGCTTGCCATTGGCTGCCGAGTTTGCCAAAAAATACCCGGTGGTTGGCTTCGACATCAACCGGCAACGTGTTGGGGAACTACAGGATGGTATCGATATTACCCTTGAAATTGAGGAACCAGTGTTAAAGGAGCTAATTTGCCCAACATCGCGAATTGAGACCAATGGGCTGTTTTGCAGTAGCGATGCGGCTGATTTAATTAAGTGCAATATTTACATTATTACCGTACCTACACCTGTTGACAAGAATAACCGGCCAGACCTCGGCCCGCTATACAAAGCGAGTGAAACCGTGGGCAGGGCGCTGAAGAGGGGGGACATTGTAGTGTATGAGTCCACGGTGTATCCGGGCGTTACGGAAGATGAGTGCGTGCCGGTGCTGGAGCGGGTATCAGGCCTTCTGTTTAATGAAGATTTCTCTTGCGGCTATTCTCCCGAACGCATCAATCCCGGAGACAAACAGCATACTATATCCAAAATAAAAAAGATCACATCCGGCTCAACAGCCGAAACGGCCGATAAGGTGGATGCCCTGTACCGGTCTATTATTACAGCGGGCACTCATAAGGCTGCCAGCATAAAAGTGGCCGAGGCCGCAAAAGTTATAGAGAATGCACAAAGGGATATCAACATTGCCTTTGTAAATGAGCTGGCCAAAATATTTAACCGCTTAGGCATTGATACCCACCAGGTACTCGAAGCCTCTGCAACCAAGTGGAATTTTTTGCCCTTCAAGCCGGGGCTTGTAGGCGGCCATTGCATCAGTGTTGACCCATATTATCTTGCGCAGAAAGCGCAGGAAGTGGGCTATCATCCGGAGATAATACTCGCAGGCAGGCGGCTGAATGATGGCATGGGTTCCTATGTAGCTGGGGAACTGGTGAAGCTGATGATAAAAAAAGATATAGTTGTAAAAGGCGCAAACGTGCTTTTACTGGGTATCACATTCAAGGAAAACTGCCCGGATGTGAGGAACACGCGCGTAATAGATATAATAAGGGAACTGGAATCGTACGAAATAAACCTCACCATCTACGATCCCTGGGCAAAGCCAGAAAACGTTGCGCATGAATATGGCATCGAGATCATTTCCACCCTTCCAGAAGGTAAACTGTTCGACTCGCTAATCCTGACGGTAGCGCACTCCACGTTCCTAAACACGGATTGGACCACATGGGTAAATCCGGGGGGCATCATCTATGACGTTAAGGGCTGTCTCGATCAGAAGATGGTTACTGCACGGTTATGATTGATTTTCGCATAATATGGTTTGCTGCCGCGACTAAAATAAATTCCTAAATTTGCTTTAGTGACGATGACAAAATAAATACCACCATCTGACTTGTTCTTTTCCATTTCTGCTTCGTCCCAAAAGTCCTTAAATAGCTCACTATTCGCGGATTTTGTGCCTTGCATAAACGAAAAATAACTTCGCCATATGGTGGTATTTATTTCGTCAACGTCACTTAATTATCAATTGCAGTATAATGGCAAAATATATAGACATCTTTACCGACTACGGATTTAAGAAGATTTTTGGGGAAGAAGCCAATAAGACAATCCTTATTGATTTCCTTAATTCCCTGTTGCCTACTACCACCCATATTAAAGACCTTACATTTAAAAATACAGAGCAATTACCTGTTACAATAAATGAGCGTAAAGCGGTTTATGATATATACTGCGAAAACGAACAGGGCGAAAAATTCATAGTAGAGCTGCAAAAAGCCAAGCAGGATTATTTTATTGAGCGCACCATTTATTATTCTACGTTCCCTATTAGTGGCCAGGCTGTAAAGGGCGACTGGGACTTTAATTTAAAGGCGGTGTATTGTATAGGGTTACTGGATTTTAAATTCAGTGATTATGGAAATGAAGGGGAAATAGGTGAGGTGGTGCATACGCACACTATCAAAAACCAGCACAATAAACAGGTTTATGATAAGCTCACGTATATCTACTTAGAAATGCCCAATTTCAACAAAAGTGAGCATGAATTGGAAACCCGGCTCGACCAATGGCTATTTTTTATCAAAAACCTGGAATCATTTCAGGCAATTCCTGATATTTTTAAGAATGAGGTGGTATTTATAGAAGCTATCGAAAAAGCAGAATTATCAAAAATGAGCCAGGAAGCGCAGGCGACCTATTACGCGGGCCTCAAAGCATACCGGGATCATATCGCCCAGATGAAAACCGCCAGAAGAGAAGGGATTGAAGAAGGCATCTTACTGGTTGCAAAGAACTGCCTGGAAAACGGGTTAAGTATAGAAACGATTTCAAAACTAACCGGTCTTCGGGAAGATGAAATAAAGAACATTAACCTTTAACTGGAAATCTTCCCAAATATTGGTTGATAAATATTTTAAAACATAAAATTATGGCACATATTAAAGAACCAGCCGGAGTTGACTTCATAATTATAAGCGAACCTTTGACACTGGAAGAAAAAGCTGCGATAAGCGAATATATACGTAACTACAAAGCCTTCATGTAGAAAAACCGCCTGTAAAAAAAAAGAACGGCACACAAGAAAAAAGAATTTGGTGTGAATATTTTGTGCTTGCTATGCCATTACCCCCCAGAGCATCTGGCAAAAGCCCTTTCAGATATTTTTAACCCAATCTGGCACTGAATCCTGCGTCAATTCAACCCAACTTATTTTCCTTCCGTTCCCTATTTTGAAGTATTTTTGGTAAAATTTTTAGAATGTACCATTTAAACAGACGGGGCTATGCCGGCTTTAGTCTTTTATTGCTATTTGTCGCATATACGATGATGAGCTCGTGTATATCTGCCAAAAAAGTAGTGTATTTCCAGGATTTGCCAGATTCCACTTCACAGCCCGTTGTAATAGAGCAGACTACAAAATTTGTTGACCCAATAATCCAGAGTAATGACAACTTGGCCATTACCCTGCAAACGGAAGTGCAGAATGCCGGAAACTCACCTATTACTACAAACTCTACCGGTAACTTCAATCCGCTGAATGGCTTCCTGGTGGATAAAAACGGATATATCGAACTCCTGTTTATAGGCTTTGTGAAGGTTGGAGGATTGACGACCACTGAAGCGAGGGAAGTGATAAAGCAGAAATACAAAGAGCTATTTAATAACCCCGTGGTAAATGTAAGGATAGCCAATTTTGATATAACCGTTTTGGGTGATGTGGGCAAGCCCGGAACCATAAATATGCCCAGCGAGAAGGTAAACATCATAGATGCAATAGCCTTGTCGGGCGACCTGAACCTAACCGCAAAGCGAGACAATATATTGCTGATAAGAAATGACAGCGACAGGCAAAAATTCGTCCGTTTTGACATGAGGGATACTAAAATCTTCCAGTCGCCATATTATTGGTTAAAACAGAGAGATATGATATATGTGGAGCCGAATAAGATCAAAATACAGGGTAGTGACAATTTGCTTATCCGTAATCTTGGCATATTATCCACAGTGATTTCCCTTGCATCCCTTGTACTTATATTCAGAAATGTAAAATAGAATTATGGAGGGTACGAAACAACCTTTTCTTCCTGAAAACAAACTTAAAGTAGAAGACGAAGGCAATTTTAATTTAAAATGGCTGGTGTCAACTGTTTTGGCCATCTGGCCTTGGTTGTTAGGCAGCATTATTATTTCTTTGATCATTGGCAACCTGGTTCTCCGTTACTCTACTCCTATTTTCAGGTCTTCGGGCGAGTTGCTGATCATAGATTCTAAAAAAGGCAGTTCCACATCCGGCGATGATATAGCCCAGATGCTGAAATTAGACAATAAAATAAATATTGACAACGAAATAGAGATACTCAGAAGCAGGGCCACCATAGCCAAAGTGGTAAAAGAACTGCACCTGAATGTGGACTACTCGGTGGCAGGCAGGTTTAAGACCACCCACCTGTATAACAACAGGCCGTTTACCTTCATTATAGCCGATTCTATTGATGATTATTACGATTGCAAGATCAATATCCTGGGGCAAAACGACTACCAGGTAGTAGAGACCAATGGTAAAACAATACCGGGCAAATGGGGCGATACCATTACTGTTGGGTTGGGTAGAGTGGTATTGGTGAAAACTGCATTTTTTACACCCGATAGATTGCAATACTCAATAGATATCAACCCGGTGTCTGACGTGGCTACGTCCTATATGTACCAGATTGACATTAGCCCGCCAAGCAAATCGGCCAGTTATATCACCATTTCCATGCAAGACGCCATCCCTGAAAAGTCAGTGGACTTCATCAATACCCTGATGAAAATATACATGGATGCCAACATTGACAACAGGAACCGCATCTCGAACAGCACGCTTGAGTTTATCAATAAAAGGATCGAGATAGTATCCCACGAGCTTTCGGGGGTAGAAAATGGTATCGTTTCCTTTAAGCAAAGAAATAATATCGCCGACATGTCTGTCCAGTCGCAGGAACTGGTGAAAAGAAGTGCAGAGACAGTAGAGAAGTTGGTAGAAGAAGAAGCGGAACTGGAAGAGATCGCAGACGTAAGCAATTATTTCGAAAAGACAGATGATAAAGAAGATAAGCAGATCATTTTGCCGGCTTCCCTGTTGGATAACGAGGGGCTATCTGATATGCTCAACAAGTTCAATGCCCTTCATTCAGAAATAGAGACCAACCTCATATCCCATACCCGGAACAACCCGATAACAAAAACACTAATAGCGCAGAAAAATGAAATAAAGCAGAACATTGTGAGTTCGCTGGTTTCGTCCAAGCAGGCAACACAGCTAAAGGTGGACAAAATAAAAGCGGAATTAGCTGCTATAAACAAGCAAATAGCAGAGGTGCCGGGCGTGGAGCGGGTGTATCTGGATTCTGCCCGAATGAAGACGATCAAACAGGACATGTACATCTTCCTGTTGCAAAAAAGGGAAGAGACCGCTATTCAGAAAGCGGCCACTGTAGCCGATGCCAGCGTCATAGACCCCGCCATAACCAATGGCCAGGTGCTTCCAAACAAGCCGCGCATACTAATGTTGTCTTTACTCATAGGCACTATAATCCCTTTTGGCATCATCATTCTTCGCCGAGGTTTGAACATAAAGATAATTAGCAAGGCAGATATTTCCAGGCTTACCTCCATACCTATTATAGGAGAAATTGGCAACAACATCGATGGCGAAAATGTGGCGATCAAGAAAAACAGCCGTACCATAATCTCTGAGCAATTCCGTGCCCTGCGCACAAATCTGCAGTACCTGCTTACTGATAAAAACGATAAGGTGCTGATGATCACATCGAGCATGAGCGGTGAGGGTAAATCCTTTATTGCCGTCAATTTATCTATCACGCTAGCCATGTCTGGCAAGAAGGTGATACTGATGGAGCTTGATCTCCGGAAGCCCAAAATATCTAAAACGCTTGGCCTCGAAAATACGAATGGCTTCTCCAACTATGCGATTGGGAAAACCGATTATAAAGACATAATCATTCCGTCGGGCATCGACCCCAATTTGTTTATCCTTCCTTCCGGGGCTATTCCACCTAATCCGGCAGAGCTGATCCTCTTGCCGCGCACAGAGGAGTTATTCCATCACCTGCGCGAGCAATTCGATTATATAATTGTCGATACTTCGCCGGTGGGGTTGGTAACTGATGCGCAACTGATAAACAGGTATGCCGATACCACACTGTATATCATCAGGCAGGGCCATACCTTTAAGCAACAACTAAACATTCCTAATGAGCTGTATTATAGTGGCAAAATACCCCGCCTCAGCTTTATTGTGAATGATGTGCTTGCCAACAGGGGCTTTGCATACGGTTATGGATACGAGGAAGGCTATGGATATGGCTACGGTTATGGTTACGGTCATGGATATGGCTATGGTTATGGTTACGGGTCATATGGCAGTGGTTATTATGGCGAGGATAAGAAAAAAGGCATAGGGCGGTTTTTTAAGCGGAAGCCAAAGGAAAAATAACCTGGACAGCCCTGAAAGGCAATGTTGTTAAGTTAAGTGACGATGACAAAATAAATACCACCATCTGACTTGTTCTTTTTCATTTCTGCTTCGTCCCAAAAGTCCTTAAATAGCTCACTATTCGCGGATTTTGCGCCTCGCATAAACGAAAAATAACTTCGCCATATAGTGGTATTTATTTCGTCAACGTCACTAAGGGAAACCCAAACAAACGTGGGTTCGATACCTTCGGCATCGTTACTCATTCTGTATAGGGTTTTCTATAAACGTTTGATGCCGTCAGCATCATCCATCGCGATTTTTTGCTTAACTTAACGACATTTCCTGAAAGGACGTAATCTAACAGCGACGGGCATCGCCCATCGAACAGAAGGAAAAAACATGGACAGTAAAATAACTGATCTTGATGGTGACAAATGGGATGTGAGCATTACTGCAAGCCGCGGGTACCTCTCTGTTAACATCAGGGAACTCTGGCGCTACCGCGACCTCTTAATGATGTTTGTAAAAAAAGACATCATCACTGTTTATAAACAAACAATACTCGGCCCTCTATGGTTTGTCATCCAACCCATGCTCACCACGCTGATGTTTGTTTTTGTTTTCGGGAATATTGCCAAGATAGGCACAGACGGTGTTCCGCAAGTATTGTTCTACCTCGGCAGCATCACCATGTGGAATTATTTTTCGGAGACACTGAACGTCACTTCCAAAACCTTCACAGAGAACGCAGCTATCTTCGGCAAGGTCTATTTTCCACGGTTAATACTGCCATTGTCTAAGGTGGTATCCGGCCTCATGAAGTTCTTTATCCAGTTTGGGTTGTTCCTGATAGTATGGTTGTATTACCTTTTCGTCAAAAAGTCAATACAGCCAAATATCTACATCTTACTTATCCCGGTATTGCTTGCAGTTATGGCCGCCCTTAGCCTCGGTTTCGGGCTGTTCATTACCTCCGTCACCACCAAGTACCGTGACCTTGCCTTCCTCGTTGCATTTGGCGTGCAACTGCTCATGTATGCCACCCCGGTCATTTACCCGTTGTCATCTGTTCACAATCACCGCATATTGCTTTGGCTCAACCCATTGACGGCGCTTTTTGAAACATTCAAATATGCCTTCTTCGGAAACGGCATATTCGATGTGCAGTGGTTGCTGTACAGTGTTGCATTTACAACTGTACTATTGATCTCCGGCGTTATTATCTTCAACAAAGTAGAGCGGGGATTTATAGATACCGTGTAACGTCGCGCAAAAATACCACGATATAATTTTTTCCAATATCCCTATTGTTTTTTAAGTGTACATACATCTTACCTTTGCAGCTTATGAAACTATTAATGCAATACCTCAGCCGTTACAAGCTGATGATCTTCCTGGCTATAGTGCTTGCTGCCATCAACCAAAGCTTTTCCCTGCTTAACCCTATAGTGTCCGGTAAGATACTCGACCTCTTCGTTAACCATCCCCATACAGCCGACAAAGCAGGCCTCGTACCCCGCGACCTTTCCGGGTATTTCAGACAGGCACTCGTGTATATTGGCGCCATTATGGGTTTTGCTATGGTATCCCGTATCGCAAAGAATTTCCAGGATTATGTGGTGAATGTGGTGATACAAAAATACGGGGCGCAATTATACACAGATGGCCTGCGCCATGCGCTGCGCCTGCCTTACCAGGATTTTGAAGACCAGAGTAGCGGCCAAACCCTCTCCGTGCTGCAAAAGGTACGTGCCGATTGCGAGAAGTTTATCATGTCTTTTTTCAATGTGCTGCTACCAACCATAGTTGGCATTGTATTCGTAATAATTTTCACAGTTCGCCTCAATCCATATTTGCCATTGGTGTATTTAGGTGGCGCTGTGATACTGGGATTGCTCACCAGTGCATTGAGTAAAAAAATAAAAACTGTTCAGAAAAATATCGTCCGCGAAACCAATGCACTTGCGGGTTCTACCACCGAATCGCTACGTAACATAGAATTAGTAAAAAGCCTTGGCCTTACCCACCAGGAGATTCGCAGGCTCAATGCAACTACCATAAAGATATTGAAGCTGGAGTTGAAGAAAGTACGCAGCATACGCACCATATCGTTCATACAAGGCACTTTTGTAAACTTCCTGCAGCAGGTGATAGTGATGTGCCTTTTGTTTTTTGTGTTCAAGGGCACCATCACCGCCGGGCAGTACCTGACGCTCACCTTCTTCTCCTTCTTTATTCTTGCCCCTATGCAGGAAATAGGCAATGTTATCCTTTCTTACCGTGAAGCAGAAGCCAGCCTGAACAATATGCAGGAGCTTTTTAAGAAACCGGTAGAGTTTACCCCGGAAGCGCCCGAAGCGATAAATGGGATTGAAACAGTTCGGTTCAACAGTGTCACCTTTAAGCACAACAGCTCAAACCGCCCTGCACTCGATAATATCTCGTTCGATGTGAAGCTGGGTGAAACGATAGCATTTGTAGGCCCATCGGGTAGCGGCAAGACCACGCTGGTGAAATTGCTGGTGGGGCTATACCATCCTAATAAAGGCCACATTTACTACAACGGCCACGAGGAAGCCAATATTGACTATGAAGAACTACGCCACCAGATGGGCCTGGTAACACAGGACCCACAGTTATTTTCGGGCACCATAAAAGAAAATCTGTTGTTCGTAAACCCTTCGGCTACCGAACAGGATATAAATGCTGTGCTGCAAAAGGCATCTTGTCAAAACCTGCTCTCCCGTGCCGAAAAGGGCCTGGACACTGTCATAGGAGAGGGTGGCCTGAAACTATCCGGCGGCGAGCGCCAGCGTATATCTATAGCACGCGCACTATTGCGCCAGCCACGCCTGATGGTATTTGATGAAGCTACGTCAGCGCTCGATTCGCTTACCGAAGAAGAAATATCACAGACCATACGCGGTATTACGGCACAGCGGCAGCACATCACCATTATGATCGCACACCGCCTTTCCACCATCATGCACGCCGACCGCATCTATGTGCTGGAAAAAGGGAATGTTGTGGAAACCGGCAACCATGAGACCCTGGTGGGAGAAAAAGGATTATACTATGCCATGTGGCGCCAGCAGATAGGCGAGCGCAAGGAGCCCGCTATGAGAAAGGCAATGGCATAATCCAGAAGATGGCTACTTAAACAGCTCCTCCTTTGTCTTTGGCCGCTGCTCTATCAGCCATTTGAATTTACTTAGTTTCAGGTTGGGTATGTCCGCCTGTTCCATTGGGGTCATGGTCTGGTGCGGATCCTGCTCGAATTTTATGTTCTTTATTTTCTGGTCATCGAAGAAAATACGCATCCGCGTACTGGTAGCCTCGTCAGCGCCTATATAAGCGCCTTTTTCATCCTTTGAATAATAAATGCATTGTGCATTCGGGAAAACAACCATCCGGGTTATGGTATTGTTGTTGAAGTAAGCGGTAAGTGTTTTCCCTTGCACCTGGTCATACATATGCGCCATCACGGGGCCTGATTGGGAGATAATGATCGCATTGTTCGGCACATACATTCGCCTGAGCTGGCTGCTGTCCAATTGCAATAAAATAGTGTCGCCGGTTACCTGGCTTTTGTGCGACCATACTATGGGGTTGTACATCATCCGTATCAGCGAGTCGGAGCGGGTATAGCATACACTGTCGCATTTGCCCTGCAATGAGTCGGAAAAGATAAGCACATGGTGGTAGCCTATAAAATACAGCGGGGCGGTAGTATCGGCCTCTGTCGTATCCGTTACTATAGTGTTTTCCTGGGCTGCAACACTTTTCTTTCCTTTACCTTTTTTTGCCGAAGTCGTTTTCTTTGAGGCATGTTGCTGTCCTTCGTTTTTTGAGGGAACATGGAAGGCAGAGTGCGAAACCGGTTTTACCAGGTTGTCCTTCACATCTTCCTCATGGTATTTTATGCTATCCCGTGTTAGTTTGTTTTTCCGGGCAAGCATACTATCCGCTTTTGTTACCGGCAGATGGGAGGCGTCACTTAACGTATCGGCCGGTGCTGCTCCGGTTGCAGAGGGATGAGGAATGGTGCTATCTTTTTTCCCTTTAACCATAGGCGCCGAATAAAAAGTATCTGCACGTATGTACAGGGTATCCTTACCGTTCACCTGCACCAGCACCGGCTTTATGGTGGCCCACAGTTTGCGTTGTTTCTGAAAATACTCGGCATGGCCGCAATACATGGTAGAATGGTGCAACGTATCTATGGAGATCACGTTTCCATTCGCCAGGCCATAGCCGGTTGTTCTGTTGTAGTTAAGTGTATCCGCCTCTATATATTGTTCATTGTTCCAGATGGAGGAGTGGCCTATGAAATGCGCTATTCCCTTCAGCCCATCATAGGTGCCGCTGGACGTTTGCAGGATGCCCCTTCCGCTGTCCCTCGTCACCGTTGACTTGGCATAAAATTCAGTCAGCTTCGATTCCGTATTATATACCAGGTCTTCCGACTTAATATTGTATTGGGGGTCAAGGATCACCACATGGCCCTTGAACCTTGCGTTCTTGTCGTGTACATTATATACGCCACTATTGCTGGTCACCGTAGTGCTGTCGTTATGCAGAGTGCCTCCTTTGTCATACACGCCTGTTTTTGTACCCAGGTCGTAGGTTAGTTCTTCGCATTTCAGGTTATTCTTGCCATCGGTAAGGGTCACATCGCCGCGCATGAAAGCCAGCTTTTTGTTCGAGGTGTATTTCAGGTAATTGCTGGTGCCATGTGTGCCTCCCTGCTGGGCTATTTTCACATCACCGAACGCTTCAAAATTCTTGGTGGTATTGTTCTGGAATGCGCTATCGCAATACAATGTATCGGTGCCCTGCCGAAGGATCACATGCCCTGCAAACCGGTGGAATGTGCCTGTGTCGGTAGTGAAAAATGTGATGCTTTCTGCATTGTCTATGCTTATCCTTATTTTGTCAGAGGTATCGGTCGCTTGTCCGCTCACATTGGTTGGTACACATAAGAAACCCAGGCACAAACAAAGCAAGCACGCTTTTAGCATCGCTATATTGCGTTGTTTTGGGAGTATCCAACTATTAATTTTTCTTCTTGCCAAAGATGGTCACGTTTATATAACGGGTGGGGTGCGATTGAATATCAGCCATCAGGCTATTGAGCGACCGAAGGGAGCCGTTGAGATTATTATACAGGTCTTTGTTGTTCACGAGCATACCCAATGAGCCTTCACTGCTGTTTATCTTCTCGGCTATCCCATGAAACTCGGCAATTGTTTTTTGCAGGTCGTTCACAGATTTTTGAATAGGAGCATTGGCAAGTTGCCGCGACAGGTTGTTCACATTGGTAAGAATGTGGTTAATAGTATCATTGTCCTTGGCCAGATTGGTAGTTATGCTATTGGCATTGTGCAATATGCCGGTAATTTCACCTCCCTCATCTTTTAAAGTGCCTGTAAGCGAGGCAAGGTTGTTGGCTGTGACCTTAATACTTTCTATGGCTTCCGTCAGCGCTTTCTGGTTCTGGGCGCTTACCAGCATACTCACTCCTGCCAGTGCCGAATCCAGCACCACAATCGTCGCCTTCATTTCTTTAAGCCTTGGTGTAAGCTCTGCCGATATATTGTCCACTACCCCACCTTCGCTGTTTGATGCCAGGTCGCTACCCGGCGTCAATACGCCAGGCCCGGGTCCGATATCTAATTTTATTATTTTCGTGCCCAACAGGTCAAATGACGCCAGGCTGGCAACAGTACCCTGCGGCAGGTCCACATTTTTGCTCAGCGAAATGGTTACCCTTACTCCTTTGTCGCCGGCTAAGTGCATACCTGATACATGCCCCACATTCAGCCCCTTTATCTGCACATTAGCGGAAGGCAGAAGGCCATCTACATTCAAATAATAGCAATGGTATTCCCGGTCATTGGAAAATATATTGGCGCCTTTTAAAAAATAAAAACCAACGAAGAAGATCACGAGGGATATTGTAACTAACAACCCGATCCTTGCTTCTTTTGATAAACTCATAAGTTTCGTTCAAAATGTTTGCAAAACTAACGAAAAGAACTGCAATATGTGCCAACTGCGTTCGGTGTATTGGCAATTATGGCCTATGATACTGCACAAAACGCAATTTTTCTGTTCCAACCTCATTTTCCACCATATTCCCGTAGGTATTTATTTTGCCGGCATCGCTTACCTTTAAGGCACAGCACAAATTATTATATGGCCAATAAAAAGACCAGGAATACAGAAGCGGGTAAAACTACGCTTCCAGTGAAGCCACATGCCACTGAACAGCATAGCATCCCAAAATCGGCAAGTGGTGTGTTTTCAGGTAAGTATAGCAATGTATTGATACCTGCGGTAATTGCCCTGGTAACCTGGCTGTTTCTTAAAGTATGCCTCAACAATGAGTTTACGGATTGGGATGATACCGCCTATATAAAAGACAACCTGCTGATACGTGACCTGTCACCCGAAGGATTAAAACACATCTTTTCCACCTCGGTGCAGGGCAACTACCACCCGCTCACCATTCTTAGCTATGCTATGGAGTATAGCTATGTGCAGCTACAGCCCTGGTTGTACCACTTAGATAGTCTTTTGCTTCATATCGCAGTCACCACGCTCGCCTATTGGTTTATTCTGCTACTCACAAGTAGGCGCGTGGCTGCTGCGGTAACAGCCCTGTTGTTTGGGTTGCACCCCATGCACATGGAGTCTGTTGCCTGGGCCTCGGGGCGTAAAGATGTGGTGTATGCATTGTTTTACCTGGCAGCATGTATCACCTACCTGTATTATGTGAGAACAGCGGGAGCAGGGAAATGGAGGTGGTATGGGCTCGTTATCGCACTCTTTGTTTGTTCTTTATTAGCCAAGCCGGTAGCGGTTGTTTTGCCCGTGACACTGTTGCTGATAGACTATTTTGAGGGAAGGAAATGGACCTTTGCGCTACTGGCAGAAAAGATACCTCATTTCGCTATTGCTATCTGTTTTGGTATCCGCTCTGTTTCCGACCAACATGCTTATGGCGCCATGGATACACAGGGCGTTACTTACAACTTCCTGGAACGGATCGTGTTCGGCAGTTATGCCCTGGTCACTTACTTATGGAAGGCGATCATTCCGGCAGATCTTTGTTGTTTTTATCCGTACCCCGAAAAGGCGGGTGGCTCATTACCGGCCGCCGATTTTATCTACCCGGTTATAGTAGCATCTCTTGTTTTCCTGGTATGGAGGTTCGGCCGGCGAAACAAAACGGTTGTTTTCGGTTCGCTGTTCTTCCTGGCCAATATTGCGTTACTGCTACAGTTTATCCCCGTGGGCATCGCGGTTGTGGCAGAGCGGTATAGTTACATTCCCTACTTAGGCTTATTTCTTATAGCAGGTTGGCTTGTATCCGGTTGTTTCCAGCCAGGCAGGAACGCGAATACGGGCTACCTCGCGCTTGGCGCCAGCCTTGCCTATGCGCTCGTTCTTGGTTTTCTATCTTACGAGCGGTGCCAGGTATGGCAAGACACCACCAGCCTTTGGACGGACGAAGTACAAAAGCAGCCGGATATACCAGTAGGCTACATGCACCTCGGCGCCGACTGCTATAATAAATACATTGGTACCACCAACCCAAACGAAAGGAAGGCATATTACGACACTGCATTCAGCTTACTGAATAAAGCTACCTACTACCAGGTAAGCTATGCTACTCCATATTTTATTCTGGGGGAACTGTATCGTACAAAGGGAGATATTGACAATGCAAAGAGGTCTTTTTATAAAGGCATGTCCTATAAAAAATCGGATGCCGACCTCGCAGGTGCATACCTGGCGCTCGGTATCATGTATCTTGGCCACGATATGGATTCGGCGGGTTATTGCCTCAGGTCGGCGATACGTTTAAGGCCAGAGTTCGCTATGGCGCATAGCCACCTTGGTTTCTACTACGATATTACGGGCAAGCACGACTCGTCTCTCACCCAATACGGCATTGCCATTGCCCAGGCGCCAGCTATGTTTGAGCCCTACGTGAACCGGGGCATAGAACTGCAACATTTGCACCGCTGCGGGGAAGCCATGAAGGATTTTGAAAAAGCTGTGCAGATCAATTCCGGGAACGGGCAATTGTACTATGCACGTTCGTTTTGCTATGCGGAGAACGGAAATAAACCCCTCGCATTAAAAGACGTGGAAAAAGCAATTTCCTTGGGGTACAACCAGGTTGACAATAATTACTACCAGGGCTTGAAGCATTAACGATATGTTTCAGAATAGCACCGGGTTGCAATTTTCGGGTTATGTTGCCTGGTCAAGCTGGCGTTTGTTTTTGCTTGAAAGTGTGATGCGTGAACGTCTTTGTTTTATACCTTTTTGCTTGGCAATAAACATACTTACCCTTTTTTGATCTTCCTCTGTCATTTGCCTATCGTCAAAATAAAAGTCAACGTTTAAAGGTTCTTTGATTAGTCCCATAATTTTATGTTTTAAAATATTTAAGAATTAATTTACGCGCGTTCAGTTCATCAATAACCATTTGACTTCCAAAAAGCACTTTTGCACCTAATGATTCTTTATAATGGTCAACTAATTTTGTTTTAGCAAAGAATGAAACTACGCCATTGTATCCTTTGTCCGTTGATAATTTGCAGGCAAATGCAACTAAGTTTCCTGGCACACCGAGATAAACTTTTTGTTTTCCCTTATTGAATTTTGCACTTTCAATCAGATGCATAAAAAGATGATCACCTCTGTCCTCAATGCTGATAATTCCTTGTATTATTTTAGGATTTTCTACAATCGTTAGCTTATATACTGTTTTAGTTGGATCAATGGTTTCGTGCGGCCAGTCGAACAGCCAATCCTTCTTCTTAAGCAACTTTAGTTCAGGCTTGACCAATAGTGAAACTTCCGTATTAAAACTATCCCCGGTGAGGACATTTCAATAGAATTGGTAAGCTTATCAATGATGAAATCAAGATGTATATGCCGCCTTTTTTTCACACTTAAAGTTACGAAATTTGTTTGAATTTTAGACTGATTTTTTATGGTTCCTTGGTGAAATACTCAGGTCCCCCAACTACGGATTAATCGGCCCTACCTCATAAAATAAATAACATAAACAAAGGCGAAGGGTGCCGCGATAAGCAGGGAGTCGAAACGATCCAGGGCGCCGCCATGGCCGGGCATGAGCGTGCCGGAATCTTTTACATCGGCTATGCGTTTTAGCTTCGATTCCAGCAGGTCGCCGAGGGTGCCTGCTACGGTGGCGCAAAGCGCCAGCATCATCCAGTCAACAAGACGGTAGGTGCCCGAATAATGCCCTACCAGTGCAGCGCCAATAATGGTAAGTAAAGCCCCGCCAATGGTGCCCTCCCATGTTTTCTTTGGGGAGATGGGAGAGAATGGTGTTTTGCCTATAAATGAACCCACGAGGTACGCCATAGTATCGTTGCACCAGATCATCAAAATAAGCGCCAGGGGCAGGATGAAATTATGCATACGCAGGCTATACAGCAGGAACATAGGCAAGGTTATGTAGCACAGCCCGCCGATGGACTGCAATACGGCCAGCAGGGAGTTTTTCTTAGACAGTACACCAGCAAGCAGTAAGCAGGCAGGTGCCAGGAACAGAAAAATGAGACCGGGATAAATATCAATGGCTATAAAAAGCAGACCGATCAACTGCACCACTATTGGTAACCATTTGGGCCAGTAGGCCCCCTTATCTATTTTTTGCAGCAAGCGGAAGTAATCCCGAAGGCACAACACATTTATAAGGCAAACCAATGCGAGGAACGCCCATTCGTTCCACAACAGGCCGGTGAGCATCACTGCGGCAAAAACTATTGAGCTGCCTAAGCGTTTATAAAATGTAGGTAAGTTGAGCGCCATTTAGATGTAAAGATATGCGTTAACTTTTAGCCATAAAGTCCCAATTCCCATCGGCCCCGTCTGTCGGCTCCTCGGGCGGAAAGTCATCGGTCCAGTTAGTGGGCAGGGGGGTCTTGTTTTTCAGCAAAAAATAAAAGGAAATACCGAAAACAACCGCCCCGGCTGCGGCAAGGTAGTATGGAACCGCGCTGCTATCGGCCATAGCCTTGCTTGTGGCGTTATTCCCACCGGCATAGGCAAGAACTATCTGTGAGCCATTAAACACCAGGTGCGCCACAATGCTGCACCAAAGCGAGCCGGTGAGATTGTAAATAACAGCGAGCAAGATACCAGCTAAGAAAATAGACAATAAGCCATAAACATTGGAATGCGCGGCCGCAAATACCAATGCCGTAAACAATATGGGGAATACCATGCTGCGCATGCGTTTTTTAGCGAAGCGAAGCAATACACCCCTGAAAAACATTTCTTCGCCCAGGGCGGGCACAATGGCCATGATAATAAAAACCCTAAGGAAAGATGTAAAATCGGGCATATTCAGGAAGGCATTCTGCATCTGGTCATTTGCCTCCTGGCTTGCCTTTACGTCCGCCCCAAAGTTGATCCGGCTGATTAAGCCCCCTATCATTTCCAATACCGGAATGGCGCCAAGCATGATAAGTATTACAAGAAGCAATTGTATTTTTTTGCCCGGTGCACGCAAGCCCAGGTAAGGTAATGGTTCGGGGTGGGCAAGGTAGGCGAACAACCCGGCGGGCGCTAAGAAAACAAAGAGGCTAAACACGCCCTGGACAATAAGTGCTGTGTTGACCAGCGAAACCGGGCTATGCTCGTCTATTACCGTTATTTGAGCTAAAGTAAAAGGTGTGAGCTTAGAGAGTAAGGTGATGACCATAAAGCTTATGAAGCCCATCATTGTGAAGATTATCACTGCAAACAACAATAATTGCAACATCCAGGGATATGCGCGGAAATACTTCATTTAACTTTAATTAACGGCAAAGGTAACTGGTTAAGGAGTTTTTAAGATACCGGATGAATCTTTTTTATTATTTTTGTAATAACAGAAATTGAATTTGTGATACGTAGGCAAGTTTGTTAAGTATAAAGAGAAATACTGGTAATAAGTCTTCGGTCATAATTGCCTCATACCGCTAAACCTTCGTTTTTCTAATATATTACCGGAGCGTTATTATTTTATTTATTTTTGTAAGTTATTACCCCAATTGAGTGCATGGAAGAAATTGCTGCAGGGCCGCTGCTTAGCCAGATAAATACACCGGATGACCTTAAAAAGCTTGGTAAAAACCAGCTTCAGCAGGTTTGTGATGAATTGAGGCAGTTTATTATAGACTGCGTGAGCGTGCATGGCGGGCACTTTGGCGCCAGCCTGGGTGTAGTGGAGCTTACCGTGGCGCTGCATTACGTATATAATACACCAGATGACCAATTGGTTTGGGACGTAGGCCACCAGGCTTATGGGCATAAAATTCTTACTGGCAGGCGCAGCGTGTTTCATACCAACCGAAAGTATGGCGGCATTAGCGGGTTCCCTAAGCGCAGCGAAAGTATTTATGATACTTTTGGCGTTGGGCATTCCTCTACATCTATTTCTGCTGCATTGGGCATGGCCATTGCTTCAAAGTATAAGGGCGAAGAACACCGCAGGCATATAGCAGTAATAGGCGATGGCGCTATGACGGCTGGGCTGCCTTTTGAGGCGCTGAACCATGCGGGCGTGAGTGGTGCCAATGTGCTCATAATCCTGAATGACAATAATATGTCAATCGACCCCAACGTGGGCGCCCTTAAAGAATACCTTACCGATATTACCACCTCCCACACCTACAACCGATTCCGTGACGATGTGTGGAACATGCTGGGCAAGCTGCCTACAAAGGATTTCCAGCGGCTGGCATCGAAGGTGGAAGCGGGGTTGAAAGGCGTGGTGTCTAAAAGCAGCAATCTTTTTGAGGCGTTGGGTCTCCGTTATTTCGGGCCCATTGACGGGCATAATGTGCTGAAACTGACGGAAACCCTGAAGGGGCTGCACGACATACCCGGCCCAAAGCTCCTGCACATAAAAACTGTAAAAGGCAAGGGCTACGAGTTGGCAGAGCAAGACCAGACACTGTGGCACGCCCCAGGAACGTTCGATAAGATAACCGGGAAGATCAACAAAAAAATATCCTTAGTCCCTGAGCCTCCAAAATACCAGGATGTTTTCGGGCACACTATAATAGAACTGGCCGAGAAGAACCCGCTTATTATGGGCATTACCCCGGCTATGCCGTCGGGCAGCTCCCTGAAGTTTATGATGGACCTGATGCCCGACCGTGCAATAGATGTAGGTATTGCCGAGCAACATGCAGTAACCCTCAGCGCAGGGCTTGCTACACAGGGGTTAAAGGTATTCTGCAACATATACAGCAGTTTTATGCAGCGCGGATATGATATGGTGGTGCATGATGTGGCCATACAGAAGCTGCCTGTTGTCTTTTGCTTAGACAGGGCAGGCCTGGTGGGCGATGACGGGCCTACGCACCATGGAGCATACGATATCCCTTTTATGCGGTGCATACCCAATATGGTAGTGAGCGCGCCAATGAACGAATCGGAGCTGCGCAACCTTATGTACACGGCGCAACTGCCCGAAACAAATGTGCCATTCGTGATCCGCTACCCACGCGGACAGGGCGTGATGCCACAGTGGCGCACCCCGTTTGAAAAAATAAAGATAGGCACCGGCCGCAAAATATGCGATGGACAGGAGATTGCCATTCTCACCATAGGCCATCCCGGTAACTTTGCGGTATCTGCCTGCAAAATGCTGGCTACCGAAGATATTTTCCCGGCCCTCTACGACATGCGCTTTGTAAAGCCGCTTGATGAGCCGATGCTGCATGAGGTAGCCCAACGCTACCACAAGATCATTACCGTAGAAGACGGAACGGTAGTTGGTGGCTTTGGCAGCGCCGTACTGGAATTTATGGCCGCGCATAATTATACGCCAGAAGTAAAGATGCTGGGCATCCCTGACCGAATCGTAGAACACGGCAAGCCGGAAGAACTGCACCGCGAATGTGGCTATGACGCCAAAGGCATTGCCGATGCTGTGAGGGAGATGGCAGGGGTGAATGTTATCGAAGAGAGTGCAATATAACATTCATGGAAACATACAATAAGCTGTCGGAGAAATACGATAAATGCCTTTTTGATAATGTTCAAAAGTTTAGTGAAAATGTATTGAATTACTACCCCGATAATACGAAGGACTATTGCTTATTTTATCCTCAATTCGGTTATAAAGAACAACGAAAAGGAACATTTTTATTTTATGGACAAGCTGTAAATGGTTGGCCAGCGGCATTTTCAGTTAATAACTCTACAAATGAATTCAAAAAATTAATTGATCATTCTTTATTTTACTCTAATCATCATCATTCAAAACATTCTCCTCTTGATTGGGTAAAGATAAGATGGTGCAAAAGCTATTTCAACTCGTGCGAAAAAGAAATTCAAGATTATTACAAACATAGCACCTATTATGCATACCGATCTTTCTTTTGGAACGTGGTTTACAAAGTTATTTGCGATCATTGTAAGTTTGAAAACGGAAGAAAAAGTATAGAATGGACTTCAAAAATGGTTTGGAGCAATTTATACAAGATAGCTCCTTCTGAAGGAGCAAACCCTGACGGTACTGAACAAGCATTTCAACAAAAAGGAGCACTAGAATTATTTCAGATAGAATTAGAAGAACTAAAACCAGACTATTGCATATTCCTTACAAATTATCATTGGGCAAAACCTTTTTTGAATAGTTTATTATCTTTAAAGAGTTTACCAAATACGAATGAAAATATTGAATATTGCGGTATTTATAATGACATAAAAATGGTTGTTGCAAAAAGACCCCGATATGGTAATTCCGATAAGTATGCAAAAGAAATTTTAAGCACTATTAGTTTATAATTATTTTTCGATTACCAATAGCTCAAAATATATACCCAAAAATCTTTATACCTTTGTTTTATGAAAGCAGCACAAAGCAAAACGCATATATTAACTGAAGGCTTTCTTAATGGGTTTAATTTGTTCCCTTTTCCGGGTAACCGGCAAAGCCTTTCTGACCTATTTGGAAGTTTAAAGATCAGAACCTCTTTGACAAATGTAGATGGCTTGCAGGTCGATTGGGACAATATAAAAGCTGATTTTTTAAAGGTAAACAGCGATATAATATCTTCATTCAACACTTTGAAAAATGGAATGGAACAACCCGGAACAAACAGAAAATAAACCATCAGAACAACAATCTGCAACCGCAATATTTACCCACCAACATATTGGCCCCCTTCCCGACCCGATTACGCTTGAAAAATATAACAAAATACAACCTGGATTTGCTGAAAGAATAATGCTGATGGCTGAAAAAGAGCAAGCTTCAAGGCATGCAGCCGAAATACAGGTTATTTCAAACCAACACGAACAACACAAAAGAGACATTGATACATTTAGGATTGGGCAGATGTTAGCTATTTTATCCGTCTTGTTAGTTGTCGGATTATGTACATACTGCCTTATTTTGGGGTATCCTACACAAGCTGCCGGCATTGCAGTTTCGGTAATTGTAGGATTAGCCGCAGTTTTTATTGCTAAAGATAAAAGCGCAGCTAAACATAATAACCACTAATCTAATATTTTACTTCAATTTACGCTTACTTGCCGGGCCATTCCATCCTTTGGCTATTTCGCTACGCAACTCTTCCAACATGCGGTTTCTGTAGAGTTCATGCAGGCGCAAGGCATCGCGCACTACTTCTGATGCGTTTTGAAAATCGCCACTTGACAACTGCATCGAGATGTAATTTTGCTGTTTTTCCGTGAAGCTGATGTTCATAAATTACGTCTTGTGTTGTAAAGTTACTGTAATGTTCATTTTTTAGCAAAATTGGATAGCGCTTTCAGATAAATAAATGAAATGCAACCATTTAGTCCGTAATTCTTCCCATTTCATCGCTATTAATATTGCCCATCGGCATCGGGGTATGATTTTTTATACTTAATATTAAGTTCCAAACCTTTTTAGAACTCTGACTTAATATTTGTGGCGAAAATAATTTCTATAGCTACCGAAGTACCGCAATACAAGCATACACAACAGCACCTGCTGGAGTTTATGGAGGGCGCTTATGGCGCTGGCGAGAAGGAAAAAAGAATACTCAGCTATCTATACAATCACAGCGGTATAGACAACCGGTATTCTGTGATCCCAGATTTTACTTTACCCGTTGGCGAATGGGAATTTTTTCCCAAATCTGCCGACCTGGAGCCCTTCCCCGATCTGACCCACCGGATGAAATGGTTTCACAAATACGCCTTACCACTATCGTTGAGGTCTGCCGAAAAGTGTATAGACGGGGTTATAGGCAAGGATGAAATAACACACCTTATTACAGTAAGCTGCACCGGCATGAGCGCGCCGGGCCTGGAGTTGCAACTCATGGAAGCAATGGGGCTGAAGCCGGATACTGTGCGGACGGCCATAAACTTTATGGGGTGCTACGCAGCCATTCACGGGCTGAAAATGGCCAATGATATTGTGAACGCAACACCTGCATCTAAGGTGCTGGTGGTATGCACAGAATTATGCAGCCTGCACTTTCAGAAAATATTTTCAGAAGATACGATCACTGCCCCACTGCTGTTTGGCGATGGCTCTGCTGCGGTACTGGTTTGTGGTGACCAGGACGCTAACAAAGGAATCCATATTGATAGCTTTTACTCCGAAGTATTAAAAGACGCCAAAGACAGTATGACGTGGAGTATATCTCCCACCGGCTTTGTTATGACGCTGTCTGCCGATGTGCCGGAGATATTCCGGGCCGACATAGGGCCACTAAAAGACAGGGCGATAGCCAAGGCTGGATATACAAACGATGAAATAAAGCACTGGTGCATACACCCCGGCGGAAAGCGAATATTGCAGGCTATAGGTAAGGGCTTAATGCTGGCCGATGAGGACCTGGCAATTTCCTACGACATTTTGAGAAACTATGGCAATATGTCTTCCGCAACCGTCTTATTTGTGCTGCAACAAATATGGAACAAATCGGGCGATGAAAACGATGCGCATATTTTTGCCGCTGCCTTTGGACCTGGCCTTACTATGGAGAGTGTAATACTGACCATAATATGAGCCTGCAGCAACGGTCATACGAGAAGGAGCTCTTAGACGGCGACAACATAGCTTTTGAAGATATACTGCTGAATATGCAGGAAATAAACACAATCAGTTCTTTTCTTGGAGGGCATAATGTTACCTGCAACGGCATTGCATTCTTCTTAGACAAAGTAAATAAGAACCAGCCATTACTCATTGCCGAAATAGGCTGTGGTGGCGGCGATAACCTTAGAGCCTTAGATAAGTTTTTAAAAAAACGGAAGTGCCCCGCAACTTTTATAGGTATAGACATAAAGGCGGAGTGCATCAGGTTTGCGCAGCAAAACACTATGGACAATGTGGAATGGATATGCAGCGACTACCATCATGTAAAGTGGCCGGGCAATAAGCCCGATATTGTATTTTCATCCCTCTTTTGCCATCACTTTACAGATGAACGGCTGGTAAAGCAACTGCAATGGATGAAAAATAACAGCCGGGTCGGCTTTTTTATCAATGACCTGCAGCGTCACCCTATTGCCTACCACTCCATAAGGTTTATAACCAAATACTTTTTCAAATCTTATCTTGTGAAGAATGATGCGCCTTTGTCGGTAAAGCGGGCATTCATCAGGAAGGACTGGATAAAGCTGCTATCGGCGGCGGGCATTCGGCAATACAATATTAAATGGCAATGGGCATTTCGTTTCCTTATTTGTGCAAGCAATGAGCAGTAGCAATTCATACGATGTGGTGGTGGTAGGCGGGGGACTTGCTGGTCTTTCGCTGGCTATATTGCTTGCCCGCAAGCAGTACCATGTACTGGTGCTGGAAAAAGACAGCTATCCGCGGCACAAGGTATGTGGCGAATACATAAGCATGGAAAGTAAGCCCTTCATAGCAAGCCTGGGGCTGGACATAGACGGGCTGCAACTACCGGTGATAAACAAAGTACAGGTAACGGACAACAAAGGCAATGAAGTGATGGCTGCATTGCCGCAAGGCGGCTTTGGCATCAGCAGATATATGCTTGATGCCGCTCTTGCCGCTCTCGCGCAAAAGGCAGGCGCCATAGTACTCACCAGGACAAGGGCCGATAATGTGCAATGGGACGGCAATTCTTTTACTGTAACTGCCGGTGAGCAGGTTTTCACAGCGGGCGTAGTATGTGGTTCATGGGGCAAGCGTAGCAATATAGACGTAAAATGGCAGCGATCCTTTATAAAAGAAAAGCCAGGCGCACTGAATAACTATGTAGGCATTAAATACCACATAAGGTATCCGTGGCCTAAAGATGTTGTGGGGCTGCATAACTACACAGACGGCTACTGTGGCATATCGCAGATAGAGGATGGCAAATGCTGCATGTGCTACCTGACCACCGCCGCCACCCTGCGCAAGAACGGAAATGATATGAAGCGACTGGAACAAGAAGTACTGATGAAAAATCCCTGGTTGAACAAGATATTCAGTACAGCCGAGTTCTTATACCAGTCGCCTGTGGCCATATCGCAGATCAGCTTCGATAAGAAAGAGCAAGTGCAGGACCATGTATTGCTGCTTGGCGATGCCGCAGGAATGATAACACCTCTTTGTGGCAATGGGATGAGTATGGCCTTTCATTCTGCCAAGATAGCACACGGGCTAATAGACGAGTTCCTGAAAGGCGGCACCACCCGCCAGGGAATGGAGCGCAGGTACACTGCTACCTGGAAAAGCAATTTCTCACGGCGCACCACTTTAGGCCGCATAGTGCAAAGCAACTTTGGGAAAGACCACCTTACATCCTTCTTCATTAAAACAATGAATGCGGTACCTGTGCTGCGCAACGCAGTTATTAATGGCACATCGGGCAAGCCGTTTTAGCTATTGTTTCAGCATACCTACTTCTTAAACACATTGTACTTCACTATGCAGTACAGCGCCCGGAATGCATCGCGCCAGCCTATTTTTTTACCCTCTTCGTAGGTGCGACCGTAATAGGATATACCCACTTCATAAATCCGCACCTTAGGCACGCGCGATATTTTGGCGGTAACCTCCGGCTCAAACCCAAACCGTTTTTCTTCCAGCTTTATGTCCTGTATGATCTCCCGCCTGAATACCTTGTAGCAGGTCTCCATATCCGAAAGGTTTAGGTTGGTAAGCATATTGGATGCTGTAGTTAGCCACCTGTTGCCTATAGAATGCCAGAAAAACAATATGCGGTGCGGATTTCCCCCAATAAACCGGGAGCCATAAACCACATCTGCAAACCCATCGAGTAATGGTTTCAGCAAAACATTATATTCTTCGGGGTCATATTCCAGGTCGGCATCTTGTATGATCACATAGTCGCCGGTAGCTTTTTTTATACCGGTATGCAGGGCAGCCCCCTTACCCATATTTACCTCGTGCTTGTAATAGCTGATGGGCATATCCGCATTGGCCGCCTGGTAAGAAAATATAGCTTCTTCTGTATTGTCTTTTGAACAATCATTCACAATGATTATCTCTTTCTGCATTCCGGCTACAAGGACCACCGCCTTT
>JABDBX010000008.1:45043-45148 GCA_013288445.1 Bacteroidota bacterium | reverse complement strand
ATCGCCTACAACAACGGCTACAATTGATGTGTCGGGAACTGTAACAGGCATTGGGACAGGCGTCGCGATTGTGACTTATTCATTGGGCAGCGGCTGCACGGTGAC
>JABDBX010000008.1:0-45033 GCA_013288445.1 Bacteroidota bacterium | reverse complement strand
GCCAAGACAATTGTTTGGCCCTCGCAAACCGCTGCACCACCTGATATTGGAGCGGCTGCACGGTGACAACGCCTGTAACCGTGAACCCCGCGATAACCGGGATCACCGGTTCGCCGCTAGTGTGCGTAGGTGCGTCAACACTGCTTAACGATGCAACCCCCGGAGGCACCTGGGGCAGCGTTTCGCCAACAATTGCAACTATTAGTGCAGGTGGAGTTTTAAGCGGGGTGTCTGCTGGTTCGACGTCTGTCAGCTATTTGGTTTCTGGCTGCTTAACGGTCCGGACAGTGACTGTAAATCCGGCACCCGCTCCAATATCAGGTGGTGCAGCGGTTTGCGAGGGCCAAACAATTGTCTTGGCTGATAGTGCAACCGGTGGCATGTGGAGTTCGGCCTCACCAGGCATTGGCTCGATCGTGGGTTCGGCAGGGCTCACCATCGCAACGGGAGTTATTACCGGTATCGCCGCAGGCACGACAATGATCGCCTATACGCTGCCAGATGGTTGCATAGCTGTGAAGGAAGTGACCGTGGATATGGCTCCGGAGGCAATTACCGGGCTTACCAGTATTTGTCTTGGTTCAACGACCACGTTAGGTGACCTTACCAGTGGTGGTTCCTGGAGTTCATCTGCTCCCTCAATTGCAAGTGTTGGCGCAACTGGTATAGTTACCGGCCTGGCCTACGGCACTGCTATCATCAGCTATGGCGCAGCCGGTACATCTGCCTCCGGTGGATGCCCTTCGGTGACCACCGTGACGGTAAATGCACTTCCGGGCACTATAAGCGGTAGCCTGAAGGTCTGTCTTGGCACCATGGACACCCTGACCGACTTGCCGGGTGGAGGTGTGTGGGGTAGCAGCAATGTGCTTGTAGCCACTATAGGAACGACATCAGGTGTAGTGACCGGAACTGCGCCGGGCACGGCTTCAATCAGTTATTCATTGGGCGTGGGCTGCACCGTCTATGCCACTGTGACCGTACAACCTGCGCCACCGGCCATTTCAGGCCCAACGTATGTATGTGCAGGGCACACTATTACTCTTTCAGATCCGGCAACGGGCGGCCACTGGAGTTCTGTTTCCGTTAGTGTGGCCACTGTCGGCTCCTCAACCGGTGTGGTAAGTGGCATTAGCGGCGGTGCCGCAACTATCAGGTATATCCCGCCAAGCTCCGCGTCAGGTTGCGCAGCCACCTATGCAGTAGCTGTTATTGCTGTTCCGGCAATAACTGGTGTTAGCAATATCTGTGCATATGGCAGTACGATCACCGTGGCTGATTCTGCCGCAGGTGGTGCATGGACAAGTTCGTTGGTGGGCATATCTCCGACCGGAACAGTAACCAGCTATGCTGCCGGGGCTGCTACTATTTATTATACCCTAAGTGACGGGTGTTTTGCCTCCAGTACGCTTACCGTGTATCCTTTGCCAGCGTCAATCGTAGGAAGCGATCATGTGTGTCATGGTACGGCGGTAACGCTGACCGATGGCACGCCGGGTGGTGTTTGGAGTAGTAGTGTACCTGCGGTAGCCGCCGTTGTGGGTTCGACTGCGCCTACCATGACAGCCGATTTATCAACCTCTGCCGCAGGAACCTCAGTGATTAAATATACTTTGCCAACGACAGGCTGCATGGAAACAGTGACATTGACTGTTGACGCAAGCCCGCTTGCCGGAACCATAAGCGGTGCTGCGGACGTATGTGTTGGCGCTACGATATCATTGACCAACACCGCATCGGGTGGAACATGGAGTAGTAGTAACAGTCACGCAACATTGGTGGCTTCAACCTCGCTGCCTCCTACGGCAGCTATTATCGGTGTTTCTGCGGGGTCAGACACAGTCAACTATTCGGTTGCGAACACTTGTGGAACGGCTACCGCATGGAAGGCGATAACCATAGACCCATTGCCAGATGCCGGGGCTATTAATGGCATAGACAGTGTGTGTGCCGGCTCGACCGTAGCATTAACGGAGACTGTTGCCGGTGGCACGTGGAGTGCGACTAATGCAAATGCTGCCTTGGGTTCGACGGGGCTCACCATGACAAGTGTGAGCGGTGTTTCAGCCGGGAGAGATACTATTGCTTATTTGAATGCCAATACCTGTGGTACGGCTACAACAGACTTTGTGATAAAGATAAATACCCTGCCAAACGAAGGAACGATAACGGGAGCCCCAAATGTGTGCATCGGTGAAACGGATACTTTGACCGGCACGCCTGCCGGGGGAGTATGGAGCAGCGCTAATGGCAACACACTGGTGGGTTCGACGCCGCTCACCATGACAGCCGTTGTTACCGGGGTGAACGCAGGCACGGATACAATAAAGTACAGCTTTGTGAATAGTTGCGGCCAGGCGGTGACCGGGTATGTCGTTACCGTTGTGAAGTGTGATACGGTGACAAGGGTGGGTATAAAACCCCTGGCCCTTAAAGGGGAACCATCTATTTGGCCTAATCCGGTGAAGGATCAACTGACGATCACTAATGCCGCAGGAAGTGAACTTGTAATGTATGACCTTATAGGCAGGGTGGCCTACCGGATTTCCATTGTCAGCGACAAGGACGTAGAAGATATTTCTAACCTCGCAAATGGGGTATATGTTGCTGAGATCAGTTCCGTTACCAACGGATATTCAACAACTTTGGTGAGGATTAAAGTGGTGAAGGAGTAGCTGTTTTTAAAGCATGAGTTGCACAGCTTTTTAAATTCATTTTTTTGAATTTAAAAAAATGAAAAATAATACCGACATTTCAGGCGATTTTCATTCGAACACATGCTATTCCTTCACTATGAATTTAGCTGAAAAGTATAAAGAGGTCCGCAAAAGAAGCGAGGAGATATGCAAGCCGCTAAAAACCGAGGACTACGTAGTTCAGCCAATATCTGACGTAAGCCCACCCAAGTGGCATCTGGGGCATACCACCTGGTTTTTCGAGACCTTTGTGCTGCTGCCCAACCTGATTCCATATTCTGAATTTGACCCGCGCTATAATTTTGTTTTCAACAGCTATTATGAAACCGTTGGTGAGCGTGTGCTGCGTACAGACCGTGGTAACCTGAGCCGCCCGACCGTGGAAGAAGTGTATCAATACAGGGCCCATGTGGATGCAGCTATGAATCTGCTGCTGGAAAAGGAACTGAGCGCAGCACTGCATGACCTGGTGATATTGGGCCTGAACCATGAAGAGCAGCACCAGGAGCTGCTAATGACTGATATAAAGTACATCCTGGGCCATAACCCGTTGTTTAATGCATATACAGACAAGGTGGCCCGGAAGAAAACGCCGAAGGATGAATTTGTAAATGAGTTTCTTTTCATACCGGAAGGCATTTACCAGGTAGGATACCTGGGCGATGGATTTTGTTTCGACAACGAGTTGGGCAGGCACCCGTATTATTTGCAGGCTTATAAAATAGCCCGGCAGCAGGTGACCAACGAAGAGTACCTGGAATTCATAAACGATGGCGGGTACCGCAACCACCGGTACTGGCACGCAGAAGGGCTGGACTGGGTAAGGAACAATTATATTACAGCGCCCATGTACTGGCACAATATTGGTGGTGTGTGGCATAACTATACACTAAACGGTATGAAAGAACTGGATATGGATGCAGCCCTGTGCCATGTAAGTTTTTACGAGGCATCGGCTTTTGCGGCATGGAAGGGTATGCGGTTGCCCAATGAGTTTGAATGGGAGGCGGCTGCCAAACAACTGGACTGGGGCAAGCGGTGGGACTGGACAAACAGCGCCTACCTGCCTTATCCGGGTTACATGAAGGCCGACGGCGCGATAGGGGAGTATAATGGAAAGTTTATGGTGAACCAGATGGTGCTCAGGGGGGCGTCGGAGGTGACCCCGCCGGGGCATAGCCGCATATCATACCGCAATTTTTTTCACCCGCACCTGCGCTGGCAATATACCGGCATAAGGCTGGCACAATGATGACAGCCCAATCTTAATTTTAATGTGTTTCCATGAATGAATTCTTTAACGATGTTTGGCGTGGCCTGAACACGAGCCCGAAATACTTGGCCGCCAAGTATTTTTATGATGCAACAGGGGATGCCATTTTCAATGAGATAATGGACATGCCTGAATATTATCTCACTAATTGTGAACTGGATATTTTCACTAAGCACAAGAGCGAAATTGCCAACACTATACTCAGTTACTTCAGGGATTTTGATGTCGTAGAACTTGGGGCGGGCGACGCTACTAAATCTGCTCACCTGCTCGATGTGCTGCTGAGACACGAAATTGACTTTACGTATTATCCAATAGATATTTCCCAAAACATAATTACCCAATTAAATAAAAAGCTGCCGGAGCGGCTTCCGGGGCTTAAAATACATGGGCTTAACGGTGAGTATTTTGAGATGCTGGATGAGTTGAAAGATATTTCGACGCGGAATAAAGTGGTGCTGTTCCTGGGGGCAAATATTGGTAATGTGCCACTTGAAGACACCCCGGATTTTTTTACAAAGCTGAGAAGCCATCTATTACCCGGAGATCTTGTGCTCACTGGCTTTGACCTGAAGAAAGACCCGGCGATAATACTGAATGCCTATAATGACAGAACGGGCATAACCAGGCGGTTCAACCTGAACCTGCTGCAACGCATAAATGATACGTTGGATGCTGATTTTGATATTTCGCAGTTTGAACATAACCCCACTTATGACGATGAAAGCGGCGCTTGCAAAAGCTACCTTACCAGCAGAAAAGACCAAAGGGTAAGGGTAGGAGAGGTAGGCTGGATTTACTTTAAGGAAGGGGAACAAATATACATGGAGGTTTCCCAGAAATATACGACAGCACAGATAGACGCCTTCGCAGAAGGTGCTGGGTTTAAGACCGTGAGGCATTTTTATGATAGCAAGCGGTGGTTCATCGATGCGCTGTGGCAGTGTGTGTAGTTCCTTCCCCGAATTATTCCTTTCCATTTTTATATCCTTCCTTAGAAAATGCAATTCAAATTATTGTATTTTAATCATTTATGAAAATGAATAAAAATATTCATTTCAACATGCTTCAATTGCAAATCAAAGAATTACTTTAGTTTATTAGTTATCAGATAATGGAATGAAAATATTGCTTTTATGCAGTGTCTGTCATTTTAATGGATAAGTGATTGTTTCTTATATAAGTAGCTAAAAATCCTGTTTACCATTAAACGCCTTCTATGAAAGTAACATACGTGTTATTTTTGTTTTTACTTATTACCGCCAGGCTTTCCGGCCAGATATTGCCGGCAGAGGGTAGTAGTTTGAATTACCGCCTCATAGGTTTCTCCTTTCCGTCGCAGCCAGATGTAAGTAATTATAAAATAGAAATTGCGCAGGGAAACTATGCTACTAAGGGATCTTTTGAAAAAAATATCATTGAGAAGGAAAACTGTAAAACCAATAAGATAATACTGGAGGTGCCTTCGTTTGGCAAGGAATATACATGGCGGGTGGTGTATAATGGCGCACCTACGGGCGACAACAGCCTTCACCATTTTCGCACAAAGATCATCCCCGATGTTGCAGACTATGGCAGCCGGTTGCGGATATTAAAGAAAGCGGAGAAATATGAAAACGCCTATGTGTTTGTGGACGGAAACAATGCACTCTATGATATGAGCGGGCGCCCGGTTTGGTTCCCATATATAAAGGGATTGGACTCTGTGCAGTCGCTGCGCGACATGAAACTGTCGCCGAGGGGTACGATAACCTTTGTGCTAGGCGACCAGGCATTTGAGATAAATTATGGCGGTGATATACTATGGCGCGGGCCAAATAACGGCACCGTAAGCGGCGATGGTTCGGAGCATTATCACCACCAGCTAAGCCGTCTTAAAAACGGGCACTACATGGTGCTGGGCAATGAATATGCGCTATGCAAGTTTCCCGACTCAACGGACAAGAACATGCATATTGTGGAGAACGAGAACTTCAAACTGGAGAATTACAGTATGGACTATATGAAAATAAATATGGGTACTGTTATTGAATATGACGAGAAGGGTAATGTGGCCTGGTACTGGAAATCATCGAAGTATTTTTATGGGTCGGACGTGGAAAATTACCGCAACCCCGATGCCAAAGACCCGTTTAATATAGATGTGCACGCAAACGCATTTTTTTTGGATGAAAAGAATAAGACAATATACATTAGCTACAAAAACATAAACAGGATCATTAAAGTAAAATACCCGGAGGGGGACGTGCTCCGGTCTTATGGCGAAATATACCAACCTGGAGCTGCGGCGGTGGGAACTGAGTTGTTTCATGGCCAGCACGATTGTTTTAATTCGGAGAGCGGGTCTTTGATATTGTATAATAATAATTCCGCCAATCGTGCATTTGCCCCCAAGATCATTGCGCTGCAGGAGCCGGCTACAGCCGAAGGAGGGCTAAAGACAATATGGGAATATCAATGCACCACGGAGGATACCAGCGATGTGGCCAAAATGAAATATAACTGGAATACAGGCGGTAATGTTATAGAACTGCCCGGCCAAATGCTGTTTGCCTGTATGGGTGGTACTTACAGCAAGGTATTTATCATAGATGCCAACAAAGAGGTGCAATGGAGCGCCTTGCCGGAAAAGTGGAGCGTGGCCGAAAAAGCGTGGCTGCCTGCTACCGGGTATAGGGCCAGCATCATGACCAGCCGGAAGGAGATTGAAGCGCTTGTATGGAATGAGGAGATAAAGGAGTAGTTATTTTAAGTGACGATGAAAAAATAAATACCACGATCTGACTCGTTCTTTTCCATTTCTGCTTCGTTGCAAAAGTCCTTAAATAGCTCACTATTCGCGGATTTTGCACCTCGCATAACATGCCTTTGCTAAAGCTATGGCAGTTATACTATACGCCGGATAAAAATGTGCATTGAATTTAAAAAGCCTGGAAGGCTTTAATGTGAATAGCTCCGGGTGCAACCCGGAGTCTTCAGGGTTATACCAGTTGAACCCCGCCGGGGTTCAATGACCACATCTATTTTCCCACCGGTTTCACCGGTGGCTATTCATCATTTAAGCCCTATCGGGCTTGCCCGTTTATCATTGCACAAACTTATGCGGCGAGAAGTATAATAAAAGAAAAATAACTTCGCCATATAGTGGTATTTATTTTTTCAACGTCACTCAACGCGTCATTTTGCCATTACCCCTATATTGTTGCGGAAGATCTTTACCGCAATTGCCAGCAATATAACCCCAAAAAACTTACGAACAACAGATATGCCGGAAGGGCCAAGCATACGCTCGAGGAAATTTACGGAGCGGAGTGTGATGTAGATAATGACGAGGTTGATAAGGATGGCGATAAGTATGTTGTAGTATTGGTATGCAGCTTTGAGCGACATAACGGTGGTGAGCGTGCCTGAGCCAGCTATGAGCGGGAAGGCAACGGGTACCAATGTGCTGGATTTGGAATCCTGGTCGGCTTTGAAAAATTCGAGTCCGAGGATCATTTCGAGTCCGAGGATGAAGATAACAATGGAGCCGGCAATAGCGAACGACTTAATATCGAGCCCCATAAACTCGAGCATTTGCTCGCCAATAAAAAAGAACAGCAGCATAAGCCCACCCGACACCAGGGTAGCCTGCATTGCGTTTATATCGCCCATTTTTTTCTTTATGGATATGATCACCGGCAATGAGCCAAGCACATCTATTACCGCAAACAGGGTGAAGGTGACCGTAACGATCTGGGAAATATCTATTTTGCTTAAACCAAATCCTTCCATACAACAACTAAGATACTTACTTTTGCGCTTCAAATTCTATAAATGGCATTACTAAATTATGAGCATACAGTCGCGAGCCGCTTTATGCGCTATGTGCAGGTGGACACGCAAAGCGACCCAACATCGCAATCGCAGCCGTCAACAGAAAAGCAAAAAGACCTTAGCCGGGTGTTGGTAAACGACCTGCTGCATATAGGTATAAGCGACGTGGAACTGGATGAGCATGGATATGTGTATGCCACTATACCAGCCACCAGCGATAAGGATGTACCTGTGCTGTGCTACTGCTCGCATGTGGACACCGCGCCCGATTGCAGCGGCACGGGGGTAATACCCATAATGCACAAAAAATATGACGGCAATGATATAGTATTACCGGACGATAATAGTGTGATTATTAATACTAAAAACCACCCTTATCTAAAGGAAAGAATAGGTGACGATATTATTACGGCATCGGGTAAAACACTGCTTGGGGCTGATGATAAAGCGGGTGTTGCTATAATAATGGACCTGGCTGCCTACCTTATCAAGCATCCCGAAATAAAGCATGGTAAGATACGCATACTCTTTACGCCAGATGAGGAGATAGGGCGGGGTGTAGCTGCTGTGGATATGGCCAAACTTGGCGCTCACTTCGGTTATACACTTGACGGCGGAGAACGTGGCCACCTGGAGGGCGAGACTTTTTCGGCGGATGCTGCTATGGTTACTTTTCATGGAGTGAGTGCGCACCCCGGTTATGCGAAGGGCAAGATGGTTAATGCCATTAAAGCCGCATCGGCGTTTGTGGCTATGCTGCCAAAAGAAGAATGGTGCCCCGAAACTACCGATGGTATGCAGGGGTTTGTGCATCCCGTGTCTATAGAGGGAGGGCTTGAAAAAGCAACGGTACAATTTATAGTACGTGATTTTGAAACTGCGAAACTGGCCGACCATGAGCAAAGGCTAAAGGACCTTGTGGCGAAAACGGTGGAGCAATTCCCAGGCCTTACTACCACATTTGTAGTGAAGGAGCAATACCGCAACATGAAGGAAATACTGGACCAGCACCCACAGGTGATGGACTATGCCGAAGAAGCCTACAAGCGCGCGGGCATGACCGCTCAGCGCATGAGCATACGCGGTGGCACAGACGGATCGCGGCTATCGTTTATGGGGTTGCCCTGCCCAAACCTGTTTACCGGGGAAATGGGAATTCATTCAAAGCAGGAGTATGTAAGCGTGCAGGATATGGAAATGGCTGTGGAGACATTGGTGCACCTTGCGGGGATATGGGAGGAACGGGCGTAATACCTGGTTCTTTATCTCCAGTAATTTGGCGCGGGGATTTTGGGGGTAGATAACCGCGAGACCCCCCCCGGAGCTCCCGATATAAAAAATCGGGACATGTTCCGGGAGATGTTATGTAAAACGCGAACCGACATGGATATTATACTATACGCCGGATAAAAATGTGCACTGAATTAAAAAGCCTGGAAGGCTTTAATGTGAATAGCTCCGGGTGAAACCCGGAGTCTTCAGGGTTATACCAGTTGAACCCCGCCGGGGTTCAATGACCACATCTATTTTTCCACCGGTTTCACCGGTGGCTATTCATAATTTAAGCCCTATCGGGCTTGCCCGTTTATCATTGCACAAACTTATGCGGCGAGAAGTATAGTAAAATAATAACATCCCCCTAACCCCCTTCGCTGGCGCACAAGGCTTGCCCGCAAGGGGGAATTACCATCGCGAGAAGTCCGTGTTGAGTTTGCAATTTTGATGGAGGCTTATTATAAAATGAGAGTTGTTGAGCCTTTCTATTGGTTCTTGTGCATCATCACGTTTCTTGGCGGCTCGTTGTTGGGGGGCATTTGGGTAGGGGTTACGTCTTTTTGGTAAAACTCAAATGACTTGCGGAACATGTTCTTGAATATCATTTGCTGTATCATTACGGTGTCCTGGCCGTCATTTATTACCGCATACATCCTGTCGGCATCGTAGTCGTCGGGTACATCTTCGTTAGCCACTGTGAGGTTCTTGCTGCGTTTGTTTATGGGCATCCAGTAGATGTCGGCATGTTGGCGCTGGCCATGCATGCCTGTTATTTCCATTGTTGCGCGCTTGGGTGCAGTGGCAATGCTTTCGTGGGTATCAATAAATCCGTTCAGGTAGCCCTCGCAGTTTACATTCCCGAAATATTTGAGGTACACATTTATACGGCGGATATTGAGCGGGTCCAGGTGCTTTGTGATATTGGTATCGGCCGAAACAGAGAAGGTTCCGTTTTCGCGGTTGATAGCAAAGGAGTTGATAGGCTTGTCGGGGTATTGGATGGAAACAGATTTTATTTCATCGGGCTGGAAGCTGAAAATAGTCCGGTCGCGCCAGTCGGCCATATTGGTGGTGTATTGCGACGTAAGGTAGCCGTTGAAGCCCTGCACCTGCACTACGTAGGGCATTTTGGCGCCTTCCATGAGCATATTGGTACCGGTATTGTTCACAGCCACGCCGCCAACGTAAAATACGGTTATCTTCTTGCCGTCCCTGCCATACACCTCCACTTTCTTGCCGTCTGTGGAAAGGTTTTTGATCACATTTTCATAGGCGTTTTTGGTTACGGGATATAAGGCGGCCTGGCGAGTGAGCGTGGTAAGGATCATGTTCAGGGTGCTACGCAACGCCTTGTATTTCTTGTTTACCACCCAGCCGGAATCTGTACGCTCCACCAGAACCGATTCGCCATCATTATCTGCTATAAACAGCTTACCGATAGCGGCAGTGTCCTTTACGGTAAAACCCGCTTCCGTCTGGCCATAGGGGTTGTCGTTGCTCTTAATGAGGAAAAAATACACTGCTATGCCCAGCACCGCAAGAATAACAAGATATAGTATTGTTTTACGCATGTTATGCTGTTTTTTCTTTTACCTCATATCTACGCTTCCTGAAGAAGAAATAGCAGGACGCAAATACAAGCACTATAGCTATAGGTATCACCACATTCACAAACTGCCAGGTAACTTTTTCATCCTTGGCCCGGCCCGCATCCAGCAATCGTAGCTTTACGTCCTTCGACCTGGCTTCGAGAATGCCGGAATTATCGGTGAGGTATTCCAGGCAGTTGAGCAGGAAATCTTTATTGGCAAAGAAGTCGCCGGTGTAACGGTAGTAGCCTATAGGCAGCAGGCCGTCTTTGGTGGTATAGTCATTATTGAAAATATCGCCGGCAGACGTAACGATCATGCTGGTGGTAGTATCTGAAACTCCTTTAAATGGCTCTTTCAGCGAGTCTAATGACCGCAGATATTCCGGGGCCAGCAGGTGCTCATATACCGAATGGAACCGACCCTCCAGCAACACGGCCACCGGCACATAAGACTTAGGGAACATTTCATTTTTCAGCGGGAAATTCATCATAGAAAGGCTCACCCGCACCGGCGAGCGGGCTGTGAGGCTGTACTTGGATGAATGAAGCAGTATTGTTTTTTTGATGCCATCTGACTTGATGGTATCAATACTATTGGTGAACCCGCTCATAATGAAGTCCATATTCTTCACAATAGGGTGGTCGGAAGTGGGGTTGAGACGGGGGAAGTAAACCCATTCCTTCAGTTCGGGGGCGCTGCCCTCCATCATACGGGCAATGGGTATATTCTGGCGGTCTTCTACAAGGTCGTTATTAACCCGTACGCCGTACTTAAACAATATATCATCCAGGTTAAGGCCGTATTCCATGGCCATGATCTGTGGTGGGTGCAGTGCAAGGCTGTCGAGCGAGGCATTTAGATTGTTCACTATCCATAGCGCATGGCCGCCCTTCATTATGTACTGGTCTATTTTCAGCTTGTTGTAGCCGTTGAACGGGATAGTGGGCTCATTGATAATAATAGCATCGTAAGCAAGTGAGATGGGGCGGTGTACCTGGTTAAGGTCTATCGTATCCAGGTCATAATTCATGGCGATGGTACGGAGCATATCCACCGTTTTTATGCCCAACTGCTCGTTGTTGCCGACGAGGTAGGCGATCTTCACCCTGTCGCGGCGACCAAGCTGGTTGATGGTATTGGCGAACTTATATTCCAGGCTGGCCTCGGCATAACTGATGTTCTGAGCAAAAGTACCGCGATGGTTCTCCAGCAGGTTTATGGACATTTCCTTGCCGTTGTAATGCACCAATGCATAGGGAAAGAATACATTCATGGAGTAGCCGTCCTCGTCATCTTCCTTGCTGGGTAGCTGCCGTAGCCAGATACCTTTCTGCGAAAGCTCCTGGGCTATTTGTTTTTGCTCGCTTTCGTTTTTGCCCTCCAGCGGGTTTATGAAGCGGTATATTACCTTATTGCCTGCAATATCTTTGAACGAACTAAGGCGTTCGCGCACAGCCTCCTGCAGGCGCTGCAACTCGGCAGGGAATTTACCTTTCAGATAGATGTCTATCACGGCCACTTCCTGCATATTGGCCAGCAGCTTTTTAGTGGGAGCAGAGAGGGTAAACCTTTTTTCCCTGGTAAGGTCTATACCCGCATGAAAATAGGCAGCAAGCACGTTCACGCACAACAGTATGGCCGCCATTATCACAATGCGTATAAGGGCCTGGCGCTGCCGTTGGTTCTTATTTGGTGTTTTTGTAGCCATATGCTATGATACCCTTCGCTATGCGCCCTTAGTGCGACTGTTGAGCGAAAAACGGGTAAGAGATATAAATAATATTATTATTGACAAAAAGTAAACCACATCGCGCAGGTCTATAAAGCCACGGCTGATGGAATTATAATGAAACTCCATGCCTATCATGCTTAGATAATAGTCTATACCATCAGAGAATTTGGGCAGCTTGCTCAGTTGCTCAAAGCCGGTATAGAGCAGGTAGCAGGCCAGCAGCGCGATGAGGAAACCCACAACCTGGTTGGCGGTGAGCGACGAACAAAAGATGCCCACGGCAGCAAAAGTGGCAGCAAGAAAGAACAAACCGATGTAGGAACCTATGATGGCGCCGGAATCCAAAGTAATGTCGGGCAGGGTAAGGCTGCCTATGGTGTAAACGTAAATGAGGGTGGGGAGCAGGGCAAACAATATGAGTGCCAGCGTGGCCAGGTACTTGCCCATAATGATATTGAGATCGGTAAGGGGCTTGGTGGATAGCCATTCGATAGTGCCGGTACGAAACTCATCGGCAAAGGAACGCATGGTAACGGATGGTACTAAGAGCAGCAGCAACCAGGGCGCTATCTCGAAGAAACGGTCCATGGAGGCATAGCCATAGCGGAGAATGCTGTACTCAGGGATGATCCATAAGAAAAGACCGCAGGCTATAAGGAACACAAGCAGCGCTACATAGCCAACTATGGAACTGAAGAACGAATTTATTTCCTTGATGAAAATACTGCGCATTTATCCTTTATTGTTCGGGGTGGGCAAATATAATAAAATGCCCTTCGCTTTCAAGGGATTGCGAAAACAGTAAAAGTTAAAATTTGGGAGGACTTTGAGTGATCGGAATGCGTTATCGCTTATCATAGAACAAATTTACTTGTACTGTCCGGCAATGCTGAAAAGTTGATGACTTAGCAAAAGAACACGATCATCCCTACAACCACACTTGCCATTGCGGCTACCAGCACAGCCCCGGCAGCGATGTCCTTTATTATTTTTACTTCGGGGTGCCATTTGTTGTCGCACCAGAGGTCGCATAGTTTTTCTATGCAGGTATTCAGAGCTTCGGTGATCCAGACAACCGCAATGGCAAATATTATGGCTGTCCATTGAATGGGGCTTAAATGCCGGATGAAACCTGCAATAATGGCAACTACTGCGGCTATAGCATGGAGCCGGGCATTTGGTTCCTGCTTAAATATTTGGCGGAGGCCGGCAAAGGCGTATTTAAAGCTGTTGCCGCGTGCGGCTATATGCATTGTTTTCCTGGGTGTTGGGTCTTGGGGCTTCATATGGTGTTATTGGAATGGCGGGAAATACTGATTAGCGAAGGATAAATTTGGGTACTTAACTCCGATTCGGCTGCAAACAAAATTTCAGCATGTCATGGTTCGACGGGGCTCACCATGACAGTTCTTCGATTTTTTCTACTAAATATAGACTCCAAATTTATTGGTTTTGCCGTATAGTTAGCCAGGAGAAGAGAAATATGACCAACAAAGTGATAATTGCACCGGCTGCGATTTGCAGGAATGCAAAGTGTATCCGGGTTTCAGCCTCATTCAGGGAGCGGCCTGCTATTATGTAACCCTTCGCGCCGTTGTAGGAATAGGGTAGTATTACCGTAGCCATCCTCTCGCCGGTTTCCGGCTGCCAGGATATTCTGTTTTCACCTTCATGTAAGGCAAACGTAAGTGAGCCAACAGGTGAGGCTGGGTATTTACCGTTGAGCATTCCTGAACCCGCCACCACCGCAGCATCGGCATTACAGATAAGTGCAAACGGGGAGAGGCTTTTGCCTATATCAACGGCCGGCATTCCAGCCATTATTTTCGTGGCATCTTCCCCCGCTTCCAGCCTGATTTTCACATCGGTAGCTACCTGGGCTGGTATCTCATTTGCCGACAACCGTATATACTGCTGAACGACCATGTACATGGTGGCGAAAATACACATTGCTGCAGCGCAAAGAGGCAGGCAATGTCTAAAAACAGTTTTCATATTTTTTTTGACGAATAACGGAGATTCGCGTCATAAAATTGTGGAGACATGCTCTGTTTTGCTAGGGGTTAGACAACCATGAAATTTAATACGCTGCTGCTATTGCAGGCCATTAATAAGATCGTCTAATTCTCCTTCAGCCAAATCTGCAACTTCAGATTTGTCATATATCCTCATCAGGAAAACCTTTCTATTTATAACCTTAACGTGTGTTATCAACCTTGCCCCACCTGATTTAGGAACGATGACAAAATAAAGTACACCATCTTACTTGTTCTTTTCCATTTTTACTTCGTTGTAAAAGTCTTTAAATAATTCATTATTCGCAGATTTTACGCCTGGTAAAAAAGAAAAATAACTTCGCAATATGGTGTACTTTATTTCGTCAACGTTCCTTACCAGATTTTTTACCGGTTATTTTCATCCTTATTTTAAAACAACCTTTTTTTAACGCTACACCAGTTTGCGGATTGTCTTTCAGTATTTTTTCGAGGGCATCTATGTCCTGCACAATTAGCGGATACTTTTTGTATAAATGCTTTAGATCCTTTTCAAACTGTGGGGTAGGAATAATGTCATAACTCATTGAGCAGCTGTTGCAGGGTTTTAGGCTTCAGGGTGCCCGCTTCAATTTGTTCAACTTCCTTCAAAGCTTTTTTGAATTTCTTAAATTCAAGATTAGCCTTCCATTTTGCAGTTAATCTGGCTAATGGGAATAGGTGACGGGAGGTGTTTTTGAATGAAAAATCATCGTTCTCTTTCTCATTAGAAAAAGCAGCACTCAAATGTTCATTGATCTTAATTGAATTACCCATCGAGCGCAAATTTACTAAATTTTCAACAAATGCTAATTTATTCCCTTTCAATTCCTTAATGGTTAAACAACCGCGCTATCAAAAACGCCGCTGCTGCTGCTACCGAACCTATGAGCATAACCCTGATAGCACCGCCAAGCGGATTTTGACCGGTAACCTTGGCCTTGAAGAAGCCGAAAAAGAACAGGCAAAGTACGGTGATAGCCGCCGACCATTTGAGCCCATCTATAGGTTGCGATGTGAAAAAATAGGGCGACAGGGGAACAAGGCCGCCCACGATGTAAGAGAGGCCAATGTTCATTGCGCTGTTGCGGGCGCGCTTGGGGTCGGGCTTTTCCAGCCCCAGTTCGTAGCGCATCATAAAGTCCACCCATTTTGCCTTGTCTTTTGCCATCTCTTCCACCACCTGGCGCTGGGTCTCCTCGCTCATGCCCATTTCGGCAAATATCAGCCGCACTTCTTCTTTTTCTTTTTCCGGCAGGTTGTCCACTTCCCATTCTTCCCTTTTCTGTTCGGCATTGTAGTGGTCCACCTCTGTTCTGCCGGCCAGGTAACCACCCAGGCCCATAGCTATAGAGCCTGCTGCAATCTCTGCAATTCCCGCTATTACTATGATGTGGGTGTCGTGTACGGCACCGCTAAGCCCGGCAGCTAATGCAAACGGCACGGTGAGCCCGTCGCTCATTCCGATAACAATATCCGTAACAATTTCTGAGCTATAAAAGTGCTCTTCGTGATGAACGTGCTCTGCCATTTAGTAAGTGCCTTTACGGATGTGAAAGTAGGTAAAAACAGGATGCGGAAAGATGATTCACGTCAGTTGTGAAGTTTCACGCAAAGGTCGCAAAGTTTCACGCAAAGAAGGCGCAAAGGTCACCGTGACAAGCTCACCAAAACATAATATAAGTGTTTGACAAATCGTGGTGAGAACATTTGTGCTATGTAGCCGCGAGTCGATCACCCCAGATTTCTTCGGCATTCGCCTCATAAATCATCCCCTCTTTGAAGGAAAGAGGGGAGTGTGTTGCGCACCCTTTCGCGAGACCACGGTGTCATTTTAAAAGAACTATTGAGCAATAAATTTTTTACTGCAAATGACAGAATTTCTATTTGGCATTGCCGAATTGCGAAATTGTCGAATTGTCAAATTGGCTAGTGTACCTCATGCATCAGTTTACGTATCAATGGCGAAGCCACAATTAAAACGACCCCGAGGATAAGCGCATAAACCGACAGCCCTTTGTAACCCTCGGTATAAGCCATCAGCTTGTCGTGCAGGGTGGCGTTGGGGGAGGTGATAGACATGTCGGCGCCAAAAATGCCGGCGAAGTATTGCCCGTAGGCGCTGGCCAGGAAGAGCAGGCCCATCATTACGCCGTGCAACCGTTTAGGAGATAGCTTGGTCATTATAGACATGCTTATGGGTGATAGGCACAGCTCGCCTAAGGTGACAACTAAGTAGGCGAAAGTAAATACGCCCAGGGAGGTCATACCTGTTTTCCCGATGTCTTCAAAAAAACGGGTGTAAAAGAATATATAGAACGCAAGGCTAACAAACAGGAACCCCAGGCCGAATTTCACCACGGTGTTGGGCTCAAATTTCTTTTTGTTCATCCAAAGCCAGAGAAGACCTACAAACGGGCTGAAGAGGATAACGAAAACTGAATTCGATGAGTTGTTAACTTCATTAGGATTAATGTTAAATCCCAATAGCTCATGCTTCACATTATATAGTGCGTATAAACTAAGAGAGCCGCCAGCTTGTTCAAAAAAAGCCCAGAAAAAAATTGAAAAAATAATAAACACCAACGCTACAACTATCTTTTGCTGTATGTTACTAAAATACCGGAACACGCCATAAAACACATATACAAGGCCAACGACGTCTATACAGATCCTAATATTGAGCGGCATTGCCGTAGCAAAAGCAGACACATTAAATAGTAAAACGGTACCGATAACAGGAAGTAAAATAATTGTATAGGGTACGGCGCCACTGCGCTTCTTCTCATTCAATTCTCCGCATCTGAATATTTCATAAATAATATAAACCAAAGCCAGGGGGCCAATTGTGTACATGAATTTATCGGTATAGTCAGTTTTTTTCACCAATAAGAGTATTAACGGAATGGCTAAAAGAGAGCCGCCATATACCATTACATCGTGCATTCTTATCTTGCCGGTTGAGAATTTCCCGACAAGCGGGGATAGGCCAATCGGACCTAATGTTCTTTTGGTGAAAATGAAAATTATTAATCCTAATGACATACCGATTCCAGCTAATGAAAATGCAGCATTCCAAGAATAATTATTAGCTACATGAATACATATCCACCCTCCTGCCAATGCACCAACATTAATACCAGAATAAAACAAGCCAAACCCAGCGTCCTGCCGAGGGTCACCTGCTTTATACAATTGTCCCACCATTGTGGATATATTGGGCTTAAAGAAGCCAGTGCCAACTATGGTAATGCTGATGCCTATATAAAACAAATCCTGAGGTGAAAATGCCAGCGTAAAACTTCCGGTTATCATTAGTAATCCGCCCCAGAAAATTGATTTCCTGAACCCAAGTATCTTGTCGGCAAACAGCCCGCCTATGAATGCCAGCGCATACACGAAAGCCTGTGTAGCACCATACTGAAGGTTAGCGCTATAGTCTGTTAGGCTAAGCTTTTTCACCATAAAAACGATGAGCATACCCCTCATGCCATAGAATGCAAAACGCTCCCACATTTCAGACAGGAAGAGGTACCAAAGCTGCTTGGGGTACTTGCCTTTAAAATCCTGTATTTCTTCTAATGTCTGTGCTGCTGTAGCCATTATAATTTCTGATTAAGAACGGTTTGGAGTACCAAAATAAGTTTATTTTTTTATTCACCCGTTTTCTACCCCATAATAGAAAAGTGAGCCTACGAATTTTTGAAGGACAGTTTTTCTTTAATCAGGAAAAATAATAACTTTGTATAACTATGGCGCGTCAAGAAACGGTTTTATTTAAAATGGATCGGAAATTTTCCGTTGAAAGAGAAGTTGTTACACAAGCTGTAATAGATACTTTTTTAAAATTAGGAAGAAAATTGCCGAAAAAGCGGAAAGTAATAAAAATAAAAGCAGATTAATGCTGTAATTTCTTGCTCTAATTCTTTTCCCTGAAAGGATTTATATACTCCTCTACTAACAAACAAAAATCATTAAAGGTAAGGTCGTTAATATCCAGGCCGGATTCTTGAATGATTTCCGGTAATGCCTTTTCATTAAAATGGGCATAGCTTTTAATGATGGTTAAGTGTCCCTCAATTACTTCCTTACCTGAAGCGGCCTGCAACCAATCCCTTACAATCTTTATTACTTTTTTCGGTTCATTATTATGGGCCTTTGTGTCTATGCCGTTCAAATCTGAAATAAACTGTTGGTACAAATATTTCTCCTTCTCAAGAACCAATGCAACTTTACTTTTTTGCGTATCATCGCCAAACTTTTTAGCGCCAAAGAACAGGCCCAACTCAAAAGGCATATTAAACCTCGGCAGCACTTTTTTGCTGGTTTCTATCCGCGACAGGTCGTGTATCCCAAATTTACATTGCTCAAGGATATGCTCAATTTTTGACAGCCTGTTGTGGAGCGCATTATCCTCTTCCAATGCGCTCCGGGGCATAAAACCGCATTTATAAACAGTGAACACTATAGCATACAGCAAATCCCTGAACCCATCGTCAAACGGACAATTGATAAATACTGAATTGTTATAGGATTTGGTCATAACAACGGGTGTGCATAAAATGGACGTTTCTAAACTCTATACAATTTATCTCACCCCGTGCATCATTTTTTTTAGTCTGCCTGAAATAAGGAATAATAATACTGATGCCACTCCTGAAAGCACAACAAACACCATAAAGAACTCAAAAAGGTTATGAATGGTGAAGCCAACAAAATGAGGGTTATCCATGCTGATCTTAGCAGTTTTTAGAAAATCTGCCTGTGCAGGCGATGGTACCAATCTTTTATCTAAGACGGCCTGTAGGTCTATGCCTTGTTTGGAAGCAGCAACAAACTTATCCGTAGTATTGGGAATGAGTGCGCCAAGTGTTCCTGCCAGTGCGTACCCGGCTGCGTTTGACAGGAAAAATACCCCAAAAAGCAATGAGGAAAACCGCTGCGGCGATAACTTTGAAACAAGCGACAATCCTATTGGCGACAGACATAATTCGCCTAAAGTATGTAACAGATAAAGAATGATAAGCCAGCCAACGCCCATTTTTTCTGTCATACCCAAAGACCTTACCCGCATAGCTATAACAAAATAGCCAGCGGACAGCAGTAGTAAGCCTATTGATTGTTTAACGGGAGATATCGGTTCTTTGCCTTTTTTGCTTAGTTGCACCCACATCCAGCTAAATGGGAATGCAAATATCACGATGAATATTGCGTTGAAATTCTGCACAAGGCTTGGCGGCATCTGCCATCCGAGAATGTTTGTATCTGTTTGCTGGTCTGCAATAAAGGTAAGGGAAGAACCAGCCTGCTCAAAACAAGCCCAGAAGAAAATAACAAAGAAACCTACGATATAAATAACAAGGATACGTTGTGTTTCTACTTTGGTCAAAGATTTATCGGTAAGGATAAATACTGCAAGGCTTAAACCTGAAGCATAAATAAAGGGGTAAACGAACGTCTTAATAGGAGAAGAGGCAAGAGCACTGAAATACCCACCCAGCCCTGATGCGCCGGATGGAATGGGCATTGAAGATGGGTCCCAGGCCAGGTACTGGAAAGTAAAATAGAGCGCAAGCATTAAGAGGCTGATAAGGAAAATTGATTTTCCTGTAAATTTTGCTTCCACAGTATCCTCGCTCACCGCTGCCGCAACTGCGCCCTTTCGTGGGCGTCCGCCTATAGGCTTGCCCTCGGGAGTTACGATATACTTATTTTTAAGGATAAAGAAGGTAATCGTGGCAATAAGCATCGCGGCGCCCGCGGCTAAGAATCCATACTTAAAAGCTTCTACTACCCGCACATCGCCATGTTTTACATCACCGACCGTAGAACAAATAAAGTTGCCCAAAAAGGCCCCAACATTTATGCCCATATAGAATATGGTAAAAGCCGAATCCAATCGGGTATCTGCCTTAGGATAAAGGCTGCCTACCATAGAAGATATGTTTGGCTTGAAAAAACCGTTCCCAAGAATGATAACACCTAATGCTATGTACATTATAGTTTGAGCGAAGTGAAGGTCCGTTTTGTATTGCGAAGCGCTCATAAAAAGCATGAACTGCCCGACCGCCATTGTTAGCCCACCGAGAATAATGCAATTCCTGTTACCTAGGAATTTATCGGACATAAAGCCGCCCAACATAGGTGTTAGATAACAAAGTCCTAAAAAGCCCCCATAGATAAGAGAACTGTCAGAATCTTTAAATGCAAGCGCATTAATAAGAAACAGGGATAATATGGCGCGCATACCATAAAAGTTAAACCGCTCCCACATTTCTGTGGTGAATAGTACCCCTAGGCCTTTCGGATGACCTTTGCGCGGTGGTGTTTCTTCTACATTAATGGGCATATCTAACGTAGTTCCAACTTGTTGTTCCTGACTCATAAATTAGTTTTGTATTTTACGGAAGTGCCAAAATAAATAAAATAATCAGCGTTGCGCATTTTTTTTACTTTTTTTGCCGATAATTGGATAAAATGAAAAATATTCTTCTTTTAGGGTCGGGTGGGCGAGAGTGTGCTCTTGCGTGGAAACTGAGCCACAGTCCGCTATGCGGCAGCTTTTATATAGCCCCAGGCAATTCGGGTACCAGTGAGTATGGCATAAACCTGCCTATATCTTACAACGATTTTGAAGGTATCAAGAAAGCCTGTATCGAGCATAAAATAGATATACTGTTTCCCGGCCCCGAAGACCCGCTGGTGAACGGCATATGGGACTTTTTCAGGAACGATCCGTCGCTGCGGCATATTATTGTTGCAGGGCCTTCTAAAGATGGCGCACAGTTAGAGGGAAGCAAGGCGTTCTCTAAAAAATTTATGGCGCGGCATAATATACCTACAGCGGCCTATAAGGAGTTTACAAAGGATAGTTTCGAGCAGGGCGTGGCCTATATAAAGCGCAGCGAAATGCCCATTGTGATAAAGGCAGATGGACTCGCAGCAGGCAAGGGCGTGGTAATTGCCCAGACTTCTATCGAAGCCGTAAAGGCATTCCGGGCTATGGTTATGGACAGACAGTTTGGTGAATCAGGCGCACGGGTGGTAATAGAGCAATTCCTTGATGGGATAGAGCTGTCTGTTTTTGCACTTACTGATGGTACAAACTATGTGCTACTGCCAGAGGCCAAAGACTACAAACGGATAGGGGAGGGTGATAAAGGCCCGAACACTGGCGGCATGGGCGCTATATCGCCGGTGGCATTTGCTGATGCTGCGTTTATGGAGAAAGTTACGGAGCGCATCATAAAGCCAACCATAAAGGGACTCAGGGCAGAAAACATTACCTATAAGGGCGTTATTTTCTTCGGCCTGATTAGTGTGAAAGGGGAGCCGCTGGTAATAGAATACAACTGCCGTTTTGGGGATCCCGAGACAGAGGTGGTGATACCGCGCTTAGAAAATGACCTGGTGGAACTTATACTGAAAATGCATGAGGGTAAGCTGGATGAGGTAACGGTGCAGCACAGCCACAAAGCTGCAGGTGCGGTGATGATGGTATCGGAAGGTTACCCCGGAGATTATGCAAAGGGTAAGGTGATGACGGGATTTGAAAAAGTGCGGAACAGTCTGTTATTTCATGCCGGTACTGTTAGTAAAGACGGTGGTATCGTAACCAATGGCGGGCGTGTACTGGCAGTTACTTCATATGGAGAAAATATTAAGGCTGCGCTTGCGAAATCGTACGAGAACGCGGCGCATATAGACTATGAAGGGAAGTATTACCGGAAAGATATTGGGTGGGAGTTTTTGTAGGTCTCCAAACTTGCCTCGGTAAATTTCACGCAAAGGGCGCAAAGAACACATTGGTTATACTATACGCCGGATAAAAATGTGCATTGAATTTAAAAGCCTGAAAGGCTTTAATGTGAATAGCTCCCGGTGCAACCCGGAGTTTTCAGGGTTATACAAGTTGAACCCCGCCGGGGTTCAATGAACACATCTATTTTCCCACCGGTTTCACCGGTGGCTATTCATAATTTAAGCCCTATCGGGCTTGCCCGCTTATCACTGCACAAACTTATGCGGCGAGAAGTATAATTCACGCAAAGACCGCAGAGGCTTGTGCTATCTACGTTTACAATAGCATTTCATTGATACGAAATTAACTACCTGACCATGACCGTGATAATTGCCGCTACTATTTCAAACGCGTAAAGAGCGAGAAAGATAATCATTAGGATGCCAATATATTTGAACATCCCTTTCAAATATTTAATCGCCCGGTTAAATTGTTCCCTGTTGTTGGTTGTTATTGCCGACTTGATATTTGTGGCATATTTCAACAGCGCATAGGTAGGATAAATATAAACCCCGATAAGGACTGCAAAAATAGCGATGACAATTGCTGGTCCGGCTGCGCCAAGACTTGAAAATGGCGAGTTGCTTCCGTAAGACTGGGCGAATGTACCCATAAACATACTGAAAAACACACCAATAATAAGCAACAGGCTTAGCATTATGAAACCCAATATGGCAAGGAATTTAGTCCATCTGGCCATTTCCAGGAAGTTGCTTTTAGCTTCCGCGTCAATCTCTATCTTAAATATGTCGGTGAGGCCGCTGTTGTATTTTTCCATTGTTTTTATCTTCAAAAGTAAGGAAAACAGTAAAAGGTAAATTGATTATTACATGCCGTGGCACCGTTTATATTTCTTCCCGCTTCCGCACGGGCATGGGGCATTCTTTGAAACTGTTCCGTAATTTATCTTTTCCGGCTTTTTTGTTTCATTGGCGAACATTTCAAACAAGTCCTCATCAAGCTCATCCTCGTCAAGCCCATCATCATCGTAATAATCGTCATCAAATGGTTTATTTATTCTTTGGAATTGTTCCGTTACATCCCTTATATGGGAATATACATCATCGAAAAACTCGCCAGTAAGTGAGCTTTCCGCGCTTGCAATTTCTTCCCTCACCTCTTCAATAGTTGCTGAAACCATTACCGACACCCATCCTTTTTTATAGAGTGCAGCTATTGTTTCTAATAATTCCGTTGCCTTCAGGTGGATGGCAGCATTTACTGTAAACGCAATAACATCGGTATCAAATAAATGCGCATCCTCCCGGTTCGCAGCAAAGTGTTCAAAGACATTCTTCAAGCATTGCAACAGTTTTTCCCGCGATTCGGGAGCGTGCAACACAAATTTTGGTAATTCGCACAGAAAGACGATTTTGGAAGATGTATTCCCGGGGCTTTCCACCAGAAAGTTATAGATCATTTCCAGCTTTGCCTCCGAGAAGTTTTTGAAATATCGGGCGAGTACCGTATCGCCCCAATCCATTACCCAGAATTCCTGGCAATCGGCTGGTTGCCTGTAGAATTCGATTACAGAAGGTAGCGTTGCTTCATCGTCTAAGTATGGAAGTATCAGTAAGGCATTTAACACCGCCGCGCTCCAGTCGCCGACTTCCTGGATATATCCGTAGCCAGTAATAGCGATGGTCAGAATTCTTTCACACTCAGCTATCAGCCCCTCTTTGTTGCTATTTATACACTCTTTCAGTTCGGGTATGTCAATGTCCCACTGCCCGCAATAAAGAAATTCAAATTCGGGGGATGAGGCCTCCATCAATACGTTTTGTTCTTGCAACGTATAATCTTCCTGCTGGAGGGCACGGACAACCGTTTTTTTATATTCGGCAATCTTTTGCGCTGCGCGTTGCAACCGGTATTTTGTCACAACCTGCTTTAGTTGCCTGGGGAGAACATTGTCAAGTTCCACTTCTTCGAGCAAAGCTATTTGCGCCTCAGCTTCTTCAAACTCATAAGTTGATGCATAGTAATTAACGAGTATTGAAATGAATGCTTTAAACTCGCTCAGATGGAACACTTTGCGGTCCGGATAAAACGCTCCAATATCGAATCTGCCGTTGAGGAGGGCTTCAATTGCCTGCGTATTGTTGTCAATAAGGTATTCTTCTACTTTAAAAGCAAGTGAGAAAATATAGTCGGGGAACAACCGGAGCATTTCATCATTGAGCCTGGATGCTTCTTTTATTTGTTCGTTCTTAACGTGCCAAACAACCAGGTAGTTTCTCAGAAATGGCAGTTTGGGATACCGTTTTATGTACTTCTCTAACTTATGTTTTATTGAGGCTTTTCCTTTTTGAGATTTCTCGTATAGCTCCTCCAGTTCGTCTTCCAACTCGTAGGGAGTCTCTACATAATTATCTACCTCATCAGGCCCATAAACGATGATGTAGTTTTTGTCTTTTATGCTCATGGCTGGGAATGTTATCGATCAACTTTACTATTCTCTTTATTCAGTCTCTTTTTTGCAGGCTGCGTTATTTCTTTGAAATTATTACCTTCGTGCCTGATTTTTTTCAAGGTCTTTACAAGTTTTATAAACTACGGTGCCGGTAAATGCTCTAATTGAGTCAGCCATTCATTAAAATGGATACATTCGCTTCTTAGTTTTTCTAAGCGGATATCTTTGAGAATTAATATGCCATCATTGATTTTATCATAGGAATCGCACAAGGCGAGTATTCTTTTTGACGGGGCAGTTTCCGGGCTTTCATTGATCAGTTCAGGATTATTATCTGGCGCCGAATTCCTGATATTCGTAAAGCAATTTTTGGGAAGTGTATTGTAGAGACCCAACCACCGTTCCATGATTGTTGTATCGGAATACAATAATGTTTCATATTCATGCAGTTGAATGTAGGGTATGAATTTATGAAACTTTAAGTCTTCTTTCAGAAGTCTTTCCATCTCGGTTATTCTGCTGTACGGTTGAAGGTGTATAGTAGTTGACTGCCCGGGAAAATCATTTTTTAATCCGTACAGATCAATCAATGTTGTGTGATAAACATCTGGACATTCACGGAACCATTGCGTTATATCGTTTTTGAATTTCTGATAACTTACAATCCCGCCTCTTTTTCTTAATTTTCTACTGGTGAGCACCTTCCTCACTTCGGCGTATATTCCAAAATTTAGCAGGTGCGGCCTCAGCATATCTGTAACAAACCGTTCTTCCGAAAAGCCTTCTGCCGTAATGTTTAGCCTGATCATGGTTTGCCTCCTATTATATTTTTATCCCACAATTCACCAAGAGAATATTCATTTAACCATGTCTCAAGCTTTTCCGGCTCTAATCTCCTAAAGACAGTTTCTGCCTCTTTTTTTTCAACTACAATTATGTCTTCTGCTTCAAATTCATTCACAATACTTACGGATTGAGTGGAAACAATTACCTGGCTCCGTTTTGAAGCTTTTTTTAATAATCCAGCTAAAATTGTAATTGCCGAAGGGTGAAGCCCTAATTCAGGTTCATCCAACAAAATCATTTTCGGGAGATTCTTTTGAAGCAATAGGGTAGCCATGCATATAAACCGCAACGACCCATCTGAAAGCTCATTCGCGGTAAACGTTTTATCAGAGTATTTATCATTCCATTCCAGCCGAATGTTTTCTTCATTTAGCGGATTAGGCCCTAAAACAAAGTCCCTGAAAAATGGAATAACTAATTGCACGGTTTTTACTATTCGCCCATAATACTCCTCTTGCGTGTGTTTCAGAACGTATAGAAATGCAGCAAGATTAGACGCATCTTCAAATAAAAACTTACTATCAGAGATTGAGCAGTATTTCTTTACACCGGCGGTTTCACTTGTGTCGTGAAAATGATAAACGCGCCATTCTTTTAAAACGTCGTAGACTTGCTCAGCAATTTTATTTTTTTTTGCGCTATTCGCTAATTGACTTTCTTCTACTAATATAGCGATTGGTTCCCAGTCAAGTTTATTAATACTTGTATTATGCACACCGCAATATTCTGATGTGACAAATAATGTATCATTCTGAGTTGGTTCTAATACTAATTGATAAGAGTTTGGTGAAAACCCTGCGGTGATAGCTATATTTTTTGTTGTTTTGCTGTCATAGTATAGTAAGCTATCCGCCCCAACCCTAAGAGAAATGCTTTTTAATCGTCCTTCAATAATATTTCTTAATAGCTTAAACAGTGAAATGAAATTGCTCTTACCCGCGCCATTCTGACCAATTAAAACGTTCATTCTCGTCAATAAGATGTCCTGATCTCTAATAGACTTATATCCTCGAACTAACAACGTTTTCAATAAATGATCGCTCATACCTAGTATTTAAAATCATGTGTACAATCAATACGCCCTTGCAAACAACACTCTCTCCTTAGAAGGCTTTCCTGTAAGCACACACTGGCCTTCCTCTTGCTCATTGTTTAGCGGGATGCAGCGAATGGTGGCCTTTGTGAGTTCCTTTATCTTTTCCTCGGTTTCGCTGGTGCCGTCCCAATGTGCTGATATAAAGCCTGGTTTTTCATCGAGCGCCTTTACAAAAGCATCCCAATTGTCTATTTTGGTAGTATTGTCTGTGCGGAATTGTAGTGCGCGCTGGTACATGTTGGTCTGTATATCCGCAAGCAGTTTTATCACGTGTCCGGCAAGGTTATCCAGCGCTATGCTTTCTTTTTCTTTCGTGTCGCGGCGGGCTACTTCGGCTATGTTATTTTCAATGTCGCGCGCGCCGAGGGTAATGCGTACAGGTACGCCCTTCAATTCGTATTCTGCGAATTTAAAGCCGGGGCGGGTGTTGTCGTCATTGTCGAACTTTACCCTGATGTTATTTTGCTTCAGTGTTGCAATAAGGTCGTTTGCGAGGTTATTTATCTTTTCCTGGGTATTCGGGTCTTTATTGAAAATAGGAACGATAACCACCTGCAGCGGTGCCAGTTTTGGTGGAAGCACAAGGCCGTCATCATCGCTATGGGCCATCACCAAGGCACCCACAAGCCGTGTGGAGACGCCCCAGGAAGTTGCCCATACATACTCCCGGTTGTTGTTCTTATCCTGGAACATTACCTCGAACGCCTTAGCAAAGTTCTGCCCCAGGAAGTGCGATGTGCCTGCCTGTAGCGCCTTGCCATCCTGCATCAAGGCCTCAATGCAATAGGTGTCTTCTGCTCCTGCAAACCGCTCGTTTGCGGTCTTTACCCCACGCACCACGGGCATTGCCATATATTCTTCGGCAAAAGTGGCATATACCTCCAGCATTTTCTTTGTTTCCTCTATAGCTTCCTCTTTCGTGGCATGTGCGGTATGCCCTTCCTGCCACAAAAACTCGGTGGTGCGCAGGAACAGGCGGGTGCGCATCTCCCACCTTACCACATTAGCCCATTGGTTTATGAGCAGCGGCAGGTCGCGATAAGATTGTATCCAGTCTTTGTAAGTGTTCCAGATGATGGTTTCAGATGTGGGCCTTACGATCAGTTCTTCTTCCAGCTTGGCGTCCGGATCCACGATTACGCCGCCACCGTTGGGGTCGTTCTTCAGGCGGTAGTGGGTTACCACTGCACACTCCTTTGCAAAGCCTTCCACATGTGCTGCCTCTTTTGATAAGAAGCTCTTGGGTATGAATAACGGAAAGTAGGCATTCTGGTGGCCGGTTTCCTTAAAACGTTTGTCTAATTGGTCCCGCATGTTTTCCCACAAAGCGTAGCCATGTGGTTTTATGACCATACAGCCTTTCACGGCTGAATAGTCGGCCAGGCCTGCTTTTAGTACGATATCATTGTACCACTGCGCATAATCGTCTTTTCTATTTGTTAAAATCTTTGACATAATAAACTTAGCAACCTTTTAGCAGTCTATTTACTTGGTGAAATGTGGCAAATGTAGTAATTTCACTAAGTAATTTACGCTAAAAACCAAGAAAGATGAAACGTTTCGTGTTAACAGGTTTACTGCTTGTGGGAATTGGCTCCGCTGCTATGGCGCAGACCGATGATATCTATGCCAATGGCTCCGACCAAAGGAATGCCAATGCCGCAGATAGTAACCGCCATCATTATGATAACAATAATGGCAATGACCGGAATTACAACAATGCGGATAACAACGCACCGGATAATTACCAGAGCTATAACAATGGCGATGATTATGTGGATTACGATGATGACTCTTATTCATCCCGTATAAACCGCTTTGATAACTCATTTTACAATATGGGTTATTACAGCACATTCTACAATCCATTCTGGTACAATCCTATGTGGGTTGATCCATATTGGGGGTATAATCCCTGGTATTCAGGTGTAGGTATCAGCTTTGGTGTTGGGCCTTGCTGGAACTCCTATTGGGGTTGGAATTCGTGGTATGGCTATGGCGGCTTCGGCTGTTTTAGTTATCCGTTCTATGCAGGTGGCTGGTATGGTCATTACTATGGTGGCGGCGGCTACTGGAACAGGTACTATGGCGGCATTGAAGGGCGTTATGGTGGTGGTTACAGGTATGCCGGGGGCTATGGGCCGCGCCAGTCGAGCATCGGTTACAGGTTAAGCTCTCATACCACAGGTAACGGTTTGCGTACTTCTGCTTCAAATGGTGTAGGGCTTCGCAGTTCAACACTCGCCTCTGCTACCCGAGTGAACAATGGTGGTAATAGAAGTGCAGGCAGCGGACAACGTACCAGCAATGCCGGTGGTAATTATGGTGGCAACCGATCCCAGGGCGGCCAGCGGTTCAGCCAGGGCCAGGGGCAAAGAACGAGTGGTGGACAGAGAATGAGCGGTGGGCAGCAAGCCCGTGGCAACTACGGTGGTAACCGTGGCGGCTATAATGGCGGCGGCCAGGCCCGTAGTTTTGGCGGCGGTGGCAACCGTAGCATGGGCGGCGGTGGTTTTGGCGGCGGTCAGCGTAGCGCAGGCGGCGGCGGTGGTGCAAGATCTGGTGGCGGCGGTGGCAGCCGTAGCGGTGGTGGCGGACATGGCGGCGGTGGTCGCAGATAATTCATGCCTGCTCTGCTATTAGTGGTTCAAAATGATCGTTAATAAATTTATAAAAAGGCATTATTACTTAGGGTGATAGTGCCTTTATAGTTTCAGGCTTATAGGCGTCTAATAAAAGGCATGGTTTTTGTGTTTGCCGGGCGTTATGATGATTCGTTTTTATTAAACGTTCGGTTTTATTATTAGTCAAAAGCAAAAATGAAAAGTATGCGCAATTTTGGATTTGTATTGTCGTTGGCGCTTGTGTCTGGCTCTTTAGCAGCTTCAGCCCAGGATAGCAGGGAGGCTTATAATTTTTCGAATACCACGGTGCAGGGTACTGCCCGTTCCATGGGATTTGGCAATGCGCTTGGTTCTGTGGGCGGCGATTTTAGTTCGTTGAGTGTAAATCCGGCGGGTCTCGGTATCTACCGGAGTTCGGAGATGGAGATAACCCCATCGTTAAGGATGAATACTGCCAGCAGCAGCTACTCATCTACTACGACTACAGATAATAATACCCATTTCAATTTCAATAACTTTGGTTTTGTGTTCACTAATGCTCCGAAAGGTAAGCGTTACGATCACCGTAACTGGAAAGCGGTGTCTTTTGCCTTTGGTATGAACAGGCTGGCCGACTTTAACCAAAACTATACTTATCAGGGCTACAATAATTCAAGCTCGGCGGCCCTTGCGTTTGAATCGGATGCAAATCATTTTCCGGGCAATCCTAATTCTGTCAATCCAAATAATTCATTGGGGTACCTGGGGTATAATTCTTACCTCCTTAACCAGAATGCTGCAGGCCAATATTATTCCATTGTGCCATTTGGCGGCGTGAACCAATTGAAAAGTATGCAAACCAATGGCGGCATCAACGAATATACCATATCGCTGGGCGGGAACTACAAAGAGAAATTGATGCTGGGTGCAACCTTGGGCATCCCAACCATCAACTACCAAAGCAGCGCATACTACCAGGAAACAATTGCTGATGGGAATAGCAGCAGCAATCCATACGGATTCAACTCCTTTAATTATAACCAGGATCTTCGCATTACCGGCACCGGTATAAATGCCAAGATCGGTGCAATTTATAAGATATCAAACATCTTCCGTATAGGGGCTGCGTTCCATTCCCCCACCTGGTATTCGATACATGATGTATCTAACCTGGGTATAACCACAACCCATAACGACACAGTTGCTACGCTTACGGTTGACAACGGCTCTCTGCCGCAAAATCGTTTCGATTACAATCTTTCTACCCCGTGGAAAGGTGTGCTGAGCGCCACTGTAATGCTGAACAATTTTGGGTTTATTACCGCGGACTATGAATTTGTTGACTACAGTTCTATGCGCTACCAGTTCCCAACTGGGGTCGATTATGCAAACGGAACTACCTTTCAGCAGGAAGCAGACGCTATAAACCAAACGATAAAGAAAACTTACCAGGCGGCATCTAACTTCCGCCTCGGGGGTGAGGCAAGGATAGGTAAGGACTTTATGGCGCGCCTGGGTTTTGGCTACTATGGCAATGCCTTTACCTCTTATGGCGAATCGACAGCGAACAACCCTTATACAACCCAACGCATAGATGTGAGCGCAGGGGTAGGCTTCCACTTTCATCATTTCTATACCGACCTTGGTTATGTACACAGTATGTACACAGGTTACGAACAGCCCTACAACATAGCGTACAATGATGGGAATGGTAAGGACTATGTGATAGATGCGAAACCGGCAACAATACCCACAGCGAAAATAAATTATGCGCTTAATAATTTGGCGCTGACGCTTGGGATTAAGTTTTAAGGGGTTGACAAAGTAATAGACAGTTTTCGCCAATAAAAAACTGCGAACGGATAAGAATTCCCGTTAGGAAGAGACACCAAGACCGGGAGGGAAATTGACTTTAGCTAATATTTTTTTTGCCGCAGCAACCTTTTTCAAACTACCCGTTTTGTTTGCATTTTTCAATTCCGGGTTTATGGTAATGTGCAATTCCGGGAATAAATCATTACTATAAAAGGCTTTGCTTTCGGTAAGGCGTTTCATGGCTTTTAAGTTGTTAGATCTTGGGGATACCCGCAGTTTTCAGGATGGCATTAACTCTTTTCAATTTGTTGGGAAAAAGAACAATATCTGCATATTTGTTTAGTTCTGGGTTTCGCAAATAGCCTTTTGGGATCTTTATTTTTTCTTTCTTGTCTTTCATAATACACAAAATTAGTCCTTTTTCTTAACTAAAAAGGCTTCATAAACGATACCTTTTGTAAATTTTTCCCATATTCCATCTTTTAATCCGAAGACATAAAAGTCATTCTCTATAGCCTGAAGGTTATTGCTAATGCCAATCCGATATAGCCGCGTTCTTGCAAGGGTGCTACCAGTTGCAACAATATGAGCATCTGGATGATGCTCCGTAAAGGTATAAATGGTAGAGGCAACGGTAGCCAATACTTTCTGGCTATCACCATTATTAGTAACCACTAAATCATTAATTGTTGCTTCGTTATTATCTTTATCGCCAAAACCCAGATAATAATAGTTCTTCACATTTGCTTCCGAATACTGGACAATTTTTTTGACGGTGCCTTTGGGACCGGTGCTTTCAAACTCAAATATTCTTACACTATCGTCAAATTCTAGTGTGTATTTTTCTTCAATCATTTATTGAGACTTAAATTAGTTTCAATTTGTGACATTAATATGAGTTCATTTCCCAATCGCCCCAAACCGTTCCCAGTCTTTCCAAACCGCTTTGTAGCCATTCCGTTCTATCATACTTTTTACCTCGGCCACAGAGCGGCTGTCGTCTATTTCGAATTGCTCCAGCGATTCGTGTTCTACGGTATAGCCTCCGGGGTTTGTTTTTGAGCCAGCGCTCATAGTGGTTGCGCCAAGCCGGATGACATGGTCGCGGAACAGTTCATTTTCCCTGGTGGAGATACTTAGTTCTATCTCTTCGTTAAATATGCGCCAGGCGCATATAAGCTGTACCAGTTCCTTGTCGCTGATCACTACTTTGGGCTCAATAAGACCAGTAGCGGGGCGAAGGCGGGGGAAGGAGATACTGTATTTTGTTTGCCAGAATTTCTTTTCGAGATAGCCTACATGAAGGGCTGTGAAGAAATTATCGGCACGCCAGTCTTCAAGTCCTATCAATACGCCCAGGCCGATTTTGTGGATGCCGGCATTGCCCACCCTGTCTGGCGTATCCAGGCGGTAATCGAAGTTTGATTTCTTGCCCTTAGTATGGTATAATTTGTAATTGTCCTGGTGGTAGGTTTCCTGGTACACTAGTACGGCATATAGTCCCTCGGCAACAAGGGTTTTATATTCGTCTTCTTCCAGTGGCTGCACCTCTATAGATATATTGGCAAAGTGGGGGCGCAGCAGCCTGATGGCACTCTTCATATAGTCAACACCAACGGTTTTGGTGGCTTCCCCGGTTACGAGCAGCACGTGGTCGAAACCCTGTTGTTTCAGGTATTCCGCTTCCTGTAGTATCTCCCCGCCGGTAAGTGTTTTGCGTTTTATCTTGTTGTCATAGCTGAACCCACAGTAATTACAGATGTTCTGGCATTCGTTAGATAGATACAGCGGGGCGTAAAGCTGCATTGTTTTACCAAAGCGCTTTTGGGTAATGCGGTGGCTAAGCTGCGCCATCGGCTCCAAATACGGAGCAGCGGCAGATGATATGAGCGCTTTAAAATCCTCTATGTCCCTCTTGGTCTTATGCAATGCCCGCTCCACATCCGCTGCTGTTTTAGCATAGATGGAGGATAGCGCCTGATCCCAATCGTGTTTATCAAATTCTTCTTTAAACATCTTTCTTCTTTTTTCCCCTGGCAGCGTTGTTTATCAATAATGCTCCTCGTTGTTACTATAGTTTATGGTGTATTGATGCCGCTTAATTATGGCCCCCTTTAGGGACGGGGTTTAATTTAAAAATTCCGTAAGCGGGCTACTGCTTTCGGCATAAGCTTTTACGGTGCCCAACTTTGCATTCCAGGCCATACGCCCGGCTTCCACAGCCATTTTAAAGGCGGTGGCTATTTGTACGGGGTTGCCTGCTACAGCAATGGCCGTGTTTACCAGCACTGCATCGGCACCGGCCTCCATAGCAGCCGCGGCATGGCTTGGTGCGCCAATACCTGCATCAACGATCACGGGCACATTGCTCTGCTCTATGATGATGCGCAGGAAGTCGAGGGTGCGCAGGCCCATATTGCTACCAATTGGCGCGCCTAACGGCATTACGGCCGCCACGCCCACTTCCTCAAGCCGCTTACATAATACCGGGTCGGCATGGATGTATGGCAACACTATGAAGCCATCTTTCACCAATTGCTCTGCCGCCTTTAAGGTTTCTATAGGGTCGGGCATAAGGTACTTCGGGTCGGGATGTATCTCCAGCTTCAGCCAGTTTGTTTGCAGGGCCTCCCTGGCAAGATGAGCAGCAAAAATGGCCTCCTCAGCATTTCGCACGCCTGATGTATTGGGGAGCAGGCTTATATGCGAATGGTGAAGATGTTGCAGAATATCGTCGTCATCACCATCAATATTTATTCTTTTCAATGCAACAGTTACCAATTCGGAACCCGATGCCAGCAATGCATCTTCCATTAATTGGTGATTGCCAAATTTGCCAGTGCCGGTAAAAAGCCGGGATGTAAATGTTTTGCCTGCTATTGTCAGTAAGTCGTTCATGCTTTTTCAATTTTCTTTTTCAACCGGTCCATTGTCAACGTCCAATAAAAATTAAAATGCCGATACATAGTATCTAACATAAAATTGCTTTGTGTGAGTGTTACCTCTGTTTGATCCCCGATAGGATGGAGCCTAAACTCGATTACTGAATAATTGCCTGGTTCATCGGGTAAAGTGGATAATTTGCTCCAGTAATTATAGCTAAACAGTGCCTCGGGTTCATACTTCAGGATGGTACCCTTATCTTCATAGGGCTTGTTATGAAACATCCCTTTGAAAACCATGCTGCCGCCTACTTTCCAGTCCGAGACCACATCTACAGGTGTATCAAACAGCCACGCTCTTATCAACGCCGGTTCTGTTATGGTTTTCCATACTTTGGATGTGGATGCATTTACGGCTATTGTTTTACGGATAACTTTATTTGAGGGGTTTAAAACATCTATAAATCTCCCTGCAGCTTCTTTAACATCGGGCGCCCCAGATATGGCCCCCGATACTGCAATGCCATGCAGGCCGGTGGTCATCAACACTGACACATCGTCAACCGTTATGCCGCCAATGCCTACCACAGGGGGCGGGGTGATTTGCCTGGTCCGCAACTGCGCGAATAATTTTCTGTATCCATCAAATCCAAGCACGGGACTCAATTTCTTTTTGGTTTCTGTAAACCGATATGGCCCCAATCCAATATAGCTAACGGGTTTACCTTGCAAATGTTCGAAATCCGCAATGGTATTCGCAGTACACCCAATGATGCCACCCTTACCAAGCATTTCGTCTATATAATTTTGCGGCAATGGATCTTCTTTACCTACATGCACCCCATCGGCGTCCAGGTCGAGGGCTAATTTTATATCATCGTTTATGATGAACGTAGCGTCATATTTTTTACAAACCGCTTGCACTTCTTTCCCTACTCTGAAATACTCGTCATAAGAAACATCCTTCAGCCGCAGTTGTACCCAGTCCACACCTCCCATACAGGCCTGTTCCGCTAGTGCGGCGCTCGTGGTTATATACTGCAACTTGCTTATTTGCCTCATTACTGTATCAGTTGGTGGTATCCAAGCAGGCCTTCATTGCTCGCCAGGAAATTATAGGTATGTATATTTGCTTTTTCGGCTGCCATAATAATATCCCGTCCAAGGGCCAGTTGTGCCGTCAGATTGGATGAGAGAACACAACCACTACCGTGCTTTTCTCCCGTAGCCAGCCGTTCATTGGAGTGCGGATACACTTGTTTTTTGGTAAACAATTGGTCGGTTGCAATGCTCTTAACGCCGTGTCCGCCTTTCAGGTAAATATTCACTTTGTCGCTTAGTTCTATCAATTTATCATGCAGGTTTTCTTCGCCAAACAGTTGTGTGGCCTCTGGTAGGTTTGGGGTTACACAGTATATATTATCAATAAGGTCAAAAAACTGTCGCTGCATATCATTATGAAAAACAAAGCCAGCGCTTGCCTTTAATATCGGATCGAATACAATCACAGGATGCTCTATTTTCATTTGCAGGTAGCAGACCAACTGTTGCAAAACATCCAGGTTCTCTATCAGCCCTATCTTGATATGCCTTACATTGAACCGGTTGAGTAGCATCTCTACCTGGCTGATGATCTTGTCTATCTCAATCCACTCCACTTTTTCAAACGTTACGTCTGTTTGCCAGGTCAGCGCAGATACAACCCCCAAGCCATATACACTGTTGCTTTCAAATGTCTTTATATCCGACACCACGCCCGCCCCCGCTGTTGGGTCGAAGCCGGCAATAGATAATGCATATGGGCGCGGGTGTGGCATTTTCCTGAAAGCTGTTAGTGTATTTCTGTTTCGTTGTTATTGAGCAGTGTCTTCATTTGGCTGATCGCAATTTCATTAAGCTTCAATAGTTCTTCACTCGCTAGTGCTGAACTTTTAGTTTCTATAGATTTCTTTAATACTGCGAGGGGTAGCTGATCGGCGTAGTCATCATCACTAATGGAGCGTTTAGTTTTATTCATAGTTACTGTTTTTGTCACAAACTTTCCAGCGGAAGAAATTTCGGCTAAAGCCTCCCTGCTTCTTTTATACCCCGGTCTAAAGACCGGGGCTACTGGTGAAATCTGTCCCATAATTCTGTTTGATTTTTAATTCCCTCGAATTCGAGGGAATTAAAACCTGTTCTCTTTTAAAGGTATCGAATTCGATACCTTTAAAACTTAAACCTGTCGAATTCGATAGGTTTAAAATTAGCCCCTGTTTTTAATTATGGCGAATTCGCCACAATTAAAGAGCCCTCACCATTCTCATTTGTACCCAAAACGTTATGCGGTCTGACCGCTGAGGAAGCGGTACTGACCGCATAACTACTATTTCTCGGTCAAGTTAATGATATTGTAGCCTTAACTATATATCTCCGCTCCCGCTTCCACAAATTCCTTCGACTTCTCTTCCATGCTCCTCTGTAATTCTTCCTCCTGTTTTGAGTATTCCCGTATATCCTGCGTTATCTTCATGGAGCAGAAATGGGGGCCGCACATGGAGCAGAAGTGAGCAATTTTTGCGCCTTCGGCAGGAAGCGTTTCATCATGGTAAGACCGGGCGGTTTCAGGGTCGAGGGAAAGATTGAACTGGTCTTCCCAGCGGAACTAAAACCTGGCCTTGCTCAGTGCGTTATCCCTGTATTGCGCGCCGGGATGTCCCTTGGCAAGGTCGGCGGCATGGGCAGCTATTTTGTAAGCTATCACACCGTCTTTTACGTCCTTCTTATCAGGTAGGCCCAGGTGTTCTTTAGGGGTCACGTAGCATAGCATGGCCGTGCCATACCAGCCTATCATGGCCGCGCCTATAGCCGATGTGATGTGGTCGTAACCGGGCGCAATATCGGTGGTAAGCGGGCCGAGGGTATAGAATGGAGCCTCGTCGCAAACAGCAAGCTGCTTCTCCATGTTCTCCTTTATCATGTGCATTGGCACATGTCCAGGGCCCTCTATCATTACCTGCACATCGTGCTTCCAGGCTATTTTAGTGAGCTCGCCAAGTGTATCTAATTCAGCGAATTGCGCGGCGTCATTTGCATCCGCAATTGAACCGGGCCGTAAGCCGTCTCCGAGGGAAAAGCTAACGTCGTAAGCCTTCATTATTTCGCATATCTCTTCGAAATGGGTGTAAAGGAAATTCTCTTTATGATGCGAAAGGCACCACTTAGCCATGATGCTGCCACCGCGAGATACGATACCGGTAACACGTTTTGCGGTCAGTGGGATGTAGCGCAGCAACACGCCTGCATGGATGGTAAAATAATCAACACCCTGCTCTGCCTGCTCTATGAGGGTATCGCGGAATATTTCCCAGGTCAGGTTTTCGGCTTTGCCGTTTACTTTTTCCAGGGCCTGGTATATGGGCACAGTGCCCACAGGTACCGGGCAGTTGCGTATGATCCACTCCCTTGTTTCGTGAATGTTATTGCCAGTGGAAAGATCCATCAGCGTATCACCACCCCAGCGGCAACTCCACACCGCCTTTTCCACTTCTTCTTCTATACTCGATGTTACTGCCGAATTGCCAATATTGGTATTGATCTTTACTAAGAAATTGCGACCAATGATCATTGGCTCACTCTCGGGGTGATTGATATTCGACGGTATTATAGCGCGCCCCCTTGCAATTTCGTCCCTTACAAATTCTGGGGTTATTTTTTTCAGGGCTATGTTTGCCCCAAAGCTATGTCCCTGGTGCTGGTTCCATAGTTCGCTGTTGTTCATCAACTCATCAATGCGCTGGTTTTCGCGGATGGCTATGTACTCCATTTCTGCTGTTATGATGCCTTTACGGGCATAGTGCAGTTGGGTTACATTGCAGCCTTCCTTAGCCCGGTAGGGCATAGCTATATGCTCAAAGCGTAGCGCATCCAGCTCTTTTTGCTCCAGCCGTTCGTTGCTATAACCTGCTGTGAAGCTATCAAGCTGGCTTACATCGCTACGGCTCTTTATCCATTCTTCTCGGATACGGGGCAGGCCCTTCGTAATGTCTATGGTTGCATTGGGATCGGTATATGGGCCGCTGGTATCGTACATGGTTACCACCGGGTTGGGTGTTAACTCTTCTATACCGAAGGAGTGGGTAATGGTGGGGCTAACAGCAACTTCCCGCATGGCCACTTTAATATCGTGCAAAGTGCCCTGCACAAATACTTTTTTAGAGCCGGGGTAGGTGCCGGAAGTTATTTTATTCTCTTTTGGAGCGGTATCTTTTTTCATGTAGATTATTTTTAAGCGCCTTGTGAATATTATTTACAAATTGAGTTTGAGTTGTTAGCCGCCCTGTGTAGCCCGTATCAGTGTCACATTATCTTCCGCTTTTAGTTCATAAGTATCCCAGTCCTGTCTTGGTACAACCGTATTATTGATAGCGATAGCTATGCCTTTTTGGGAAGTGATATTGAGCGAATGAAGCACATCGGTAATAACAGACGGGGCCTGCACTTCCTGCGGTTTATTGTTTAAGTATATGTTCATACGAGTACCGGTTAACGAACAATAAACTTTGAGGGAGGAGAAGATATAAACTATATCATTCAGCTTTTTCCATCCGCAGGCATTATCCTGATCAGGTACAAAGGGTATGATCTCAGCCTATATAGTCGGCACCCCTAAAGTCTTAACCAAAGGTAGGGGATAATATGTATCCGAAACCACGTATGTGGAATATTTATTTTTGGTGGTCGCGAGGTTTATTCATGTTCTATCAGTTTATACCCATAGCCTCGGATATTAACAATAGAAAGCCGGGAGTCATGTACCAGGTATTTGCGTAGCCGGGCAATGTAAACGTCCATATTCCGGGCATTGAAGAAGCTATCATCGCCCCAAAGCAGCAGCAGTACCTGGCTGCGCTCCATAAGGCTGTTTTTGCGTAGCGCCAGTTGTCGTAGCAGCTCCGCTTCCTTGCCAGAGAGATTGTACGTTGCTTCGGGGCAGCGTAGTAGCTGGGTGTCGGGGGAAAACCAGTATTTGCCAAGCGTGTAACCATCGCTGCTTTTTTCGCTGGTCCGCTTACCGCGCCGCAGCAATTCTACTATTCTTACCTCCAGTTCCTCCAGGCTAAAGGGCTTGCGCAGATAGTCGTTTCCGCCTACAGCATAGCCTTTTACCACATCGGCAGTCTCAGCGCGGGCGGTCAAAAAAAGTATAGGTATATCGGCATGTTTCTGCCGCAACTGTTTGGCAAGGGTAAAGCCGTCCATGCCGGGCATCATCACATCAAGTATGCAAATGTCTGGCAAACTATCGTTGAAATACTGCAACGCATCATTACCGTTCTTTGCCCAGTGCACGGTGTAGCCTTGCGTTTTTTCCAATGCTTCTTTCACTAATTTTCCCAGCACAGGTTCATCTTCGGCAAACAGGATATTACATGGCATGTGGAGTTAATTAAAAGGTATAAACAATGTAAAAACAGATCCTTCTTTCTCCTTACTGCTCACTGCTATGGTGCCGCCATGAAGTGTTATGATGGCCTTTACATAGCTGAGCCCCAGCCCATAGCCCTTGATATCATGTATATCGCCCGAAGGTACCCGGAAAAATTTATCAAATACCCTGGCTATGTATGCCTGTGGGATGCCCTTGCCATTGTCGGCTACGGAAATGGTGATACCGTTTACATCCCCGGAAATATTGAAACTGATAAGGGGTTTGGGTTTGTCATTATACTTTATCGCATTTTCCAGCAGGTTTTGCATGGCATGTACCAGGTGCATTTTGTCGGCATATACTACCAGCGTTTTTGAGACGGCGTTTATTGTAATCTCCGCTCCTGCATTATCTGTGAGTGTATGCAGGTTTTTTACGGCTTCGCAAACAAGGTCATACACAGGTTGCGGGCTTTTGCTAATGGGTATTTCATTTTGGTCGAAGGCGGCCATTTTCAGTACCTGGTCTAAAAGCGTTGCCAGGCGCAGCATTTCGCTTTTTGCCACGCCTATATACTCCAGCCTTGTGGCTTCGTCTGGCAGGTGTTTCTTTCCTTCCGCAAGCTCCATAGCCACTAATGCCCCGCTGATAGGCGTTTTTAGCTCGTGGGTCATATTGTTCATGAAGTCGTTTCTTATATCCGCCATCTTTTTCTGCCTGAAAAAATGAATAAGCATGTAGCTGAACGACCATGCCCCGATAATGATAAGCAGGCTGGTAACGGAGAGTATCATGGCCATTCGCCGAAGCAGGTACAGGTTGGCATCAGGGAATGCCGTTTGCAGCATTAGTTGCGCCTTTGCTCCATCTGTGACCAATGGTCTTGGGGCTGGTTTCAGCGGTATCTTATGAAAACGGTTAGTGTCGCAGGTGGCCTTTACAATTGCACCTTTGTCATTAATGATCGCCATTTCAAAAGGAACATGGATCTCGCGCTTCTGCAGTTCCTCTGTCATTTTTACCCTCGATGAATCCATAAGGCTGTCTATGAGTCCCTGGGTGACCGACACCGTTCCTTTTGCGCCTTTCGCCACAAATACACCAGGGCTTGCTTTGCTTTCACTTTGGTCATCATCTGACACAGTAATTGAGTATGGTTTTTTTGCCGGTTTTGCCCCCTTGGTATTGGTGAAATTGATTACAAATGATGAAACCACGCCATTGCCACCCGCTCCCGTTTTCATTACATTGTCCATTGACTCGTACATGGAAACATCGGCAAGCGTGCTGGTTATGTCGGCTTTAAATCGTTTGCGTTGCTGTGTATAGGAGGTGTACAGCCAATAGACCTGTAGCGCAATAATGCCTGCCAGCGTGGCTGCGGTAATTACTGCCAGGCGCCTGAGCCTTTGTTGTGTGCCTGCTTTCCGTTTCATGTCATCAAAGATATTTTCATTTCGCACACATCGTTGCCACCATTCGCACTAATTAACACTCTTTCGTTTTCATTAACCCATATATGAAAATTATTGAAACACTTTTGTGATGAAATTAATTCACTCACAATAAAAACTCAAAAAGATGAAATCAGTTATGAATTTTCTCGCTGCATGTTGCCTTGTGCTTACACATGCTTATGCCGGTGGTATCGTAAAACTCCACGGCAAGATCACTAACCCCATTTCCGACAGTATCTCGGTCGTGTACCAGGATTCCTGGGTAGGATACGAACCCCGGACCGTAAGCGCAAGGCTTGGAAGTGACGGCTCGTTTTCCCTTTCGTTTCCACAAAAACACGACTACAGCGTGGTGAGCATACGGCATGGGGCACAAGGTACTGAGATAGCGCCTTTGCCAGGAGACGACCTGTTGTTGACGCTGAATGCAGCCAATTTCGATAGCACCCTGCATTATGAAGGCAAGGGCGCTGAAATAGCAAATTTTATGGCGGCCCATATGCTGGCGCGCAGCTTTGCCAATTTTTTTGGCTCGCGCACCCAGGGAGCCAGTGGCCTTGCGCCCGACTCGTTTATTGTACGGATAAACACCAGCCTGCAAAAGGAAACTGACTTTGTTAATAATAATGGCGCTGCATTGCCTGAGTCGTTTAAAAAATTATGGCTGGCCAACTTCCAGTACGGGGTGTATGATGCTATGCTCAATTATCCTGTCTTTCATGAGGTGCAAAAACAGCATAGCTATTCTATATCACAGTTTGATGTGACCGATTTCCCGGTTGTGCAGACGGTGCCCGGTGTTTTTGACGACAACTTGCTTGACCTGCCCTACTATCGCCAGTATGTAACCAAGTATTACAATGAGCAGTTAGGCGCCAGCGAGCGGTTGAAGGGACTGAAGCCTGGAAATAACGATAGCGCCGCGCTGAGGCTTACTATTGCGAACATGCCGCCGCGTTCAGCAGAGTTATATGAGGCTTCTTTGATCTACCGGCATGTAAACACCGGGACTTATTCCGACCTTATTTCCCTGCTGTCCACTTTCCGAGACCGTTGTCCCAATAGCGAATACCTGGCACTGCTTGGCAATAAAATAGAAGCCAAGAAAAAGACATCAGCAGGCAGTCCTGAAATGGATTTTGCGATCAATACCATTGATGGAAAAACAATGAGGCTTTCTGACCTGAAGGGGAAGGTGGTGTTCATTGATTTTTGGGCAAGCTGGTGTGGTCCCTGCAAAGGCGAGATGCCCTACGCTAAGAAGATAGAAGAACAGTTTAAAGGGAAGGACGTGGTGTTTCTGTATGTATCGCTTGATGCCGACCCAGAGGCCTGGAAGAAAATGCTGGACGAAATGCAGGTGGACGGCATACATATGCGCGATGGCAGCGGTGGCTGGACTGGCCCGGTGGCTACAGAATATGGAATACAGAGTGTGCCTTCTTTCTTCCTGATTGACAAGCAAGGTGTGTATGCAATGGACGCCACGCCACGTCCCAGCCAGACCAATGAACTTGTTGCTGCTATTGATAAGCTATTGAAGTGAGCGAAGTAACAATTGATTACGGTTGATGTAGATAAATAGCACATTCCTGAGCCCTATCATTTTGAATATCAAATGCCATAAGACTATCTGAAATCTGCTCAAAATGAGCGGCCAGATTCTGGACCGCACTAAAATCGCCGGAAAACTTGTAAACAAATGTTCGGTTGAAAGTATAGGCGGACGCAGAATAAACGCTATCATAATAGTAGTAGGAGTAAGCGAAGTCCTTATCTGGGATCAGTGGCACCGGCTGTGCGCCATATGAAAGCAGTGAATCGATAAAATCGGATATCAATGCACTCTTGCTAGATGAATCTGTACCCAAATAGCCCCAGATAACATTTTTGGGTACCCGCCAGACTAAAGTATCAAGTGTATTTGGCAGGCCAGTTAGTGAGAATTTTTGGCTATCTACCCGTAGCGTACAGGGGTAAAGAATGTCGCCATTTGTAATGTTTACCGAATAAATACCTGCATCAAAATAGCCAAGATCAATTACTGTCCCGGCAATTCCCTGCGAGGTTGAGTTCCCGTTTGCATCAAAACAGAAACCCGGTTCAAAAACAGAGAGAAACTTAATGTTTACGATATTGTTTGCTTTTGAACAAGTATAAACGAGTGAGTCATTTCCGCAATCGTAGCTTTTATCAGTAAGACAAAAGAACTGTAGATGCCTGTCCGTATATGTGGCAGAAAGTAGTTCCTGCACTTTTATACCCACTCCACCGTCAATCGGAACAATCCTATCAGGCGAAGCACTCTGTGTTTTTCGGCAAGAGAAAAAGGAGGTGATCAGTAACAAAAAGAGTAGTGTAGTTCGTTTCATTTGTTAATCATCATGTTTACATTCCTAACAATCTCAATTTTTATGCCAAACAAAAGGCCCCGAGGTGGGGCCTTTTGTTATGAGATATATGATAAACTATGCAGGTACCGCAGTTTTCTCCTTCAACGTAGCCATTACCTTTTCCATGTCCACACCAAGCCCTTGCGCCACAGCCATGCCGAGGTTGTGGTCGGCACGGAAGAAATGACATAGCTGGCGGTTAATGATGAGGTCTTTTTTCTCGCCGCTAATGCCGCTCATGGCGCCAACTATATTTGATACCGTATTATGACGGTCATAGTCGTTCATGGCCTTGGTGAATAGTAAGCCGGGTTGAGAATAATGGTCATTTTCGCCAGGCGCATTACGGTCATACCAATCGGCGGTAATGCTGTCCAATTGCAAAGCAGGTTCTTTATAAGCACCATCAGCATATATATCGTCAAAGCTGTTTGGGGAATAATTTGGAGCGTCTTCGCCATTGCCGTTAACTGCCATATGGCCATCGCGCTCATAATTGTTTACAGCATAAGGGCATTTGTTTACCGGTATCTGTTCGTAATTTACGCCCAGGCGGTAACGATGGGCATCGGGGTAGGAGAGCAGGCGGCCCTGTAGCATTTTGTCGGGTGAATAGCCGATGCCGTCAACCACATGGGCAGGGGCAAAAGCTGATTGTTCTACTTGGGCAAAGTAATTTTTTGGCACTTCATTCAGCTCCATCTCACCTACATCTATCAACGGAAAATCGGCATGAGGCCATACTTTCGTCAGGTCGAACGGATTGAAAGGCGTTTCCTTGGCTTGCTCCTGAGTCATCACCTGTATCTTCAAAGCCCACTTCGGGAAGTCTTTTTTATCTATCGCGTCCACAAGATCGCGCTGTGCAAAATCGGGGTCCACACCCTTCATATGCCCGGCTTCGTCATTGGTAAAGTTCTTGATGCCTTGCAGGGTCTTGAAATGGAATTTCACCCAAACAAGTTCATTCTTATCGTTAATGAGCGAAAAAGTGTGGCTTCCAAAACCATCCATATGGCGGTAGCCATATGGCGTACCCCTGTCGCTCATCAGTATCATTACCTGGTGCAGGCTTTCCGGGTTCAGGCTCCAGAAATCCCACATCATGGTAGGGCTTTTGCAGTTGGTGCGTGGCTCCCTTTTTTGTGTATGGATAAAGTCGCTGAATTTCTTTGCGTCTTTAGTATAGAATTTTATTGCAAATCCACGTGGGTCGCGTTCTGTATCCGCGCTGCCTTTTTCGCCACCCACCGTGCTGAACCGGATAAGCAGCTTGGTTTGCTTACCTATTTTGCTGAATATCTTTGCTTTTGTGTATTGCGAGATGTCGTGCGTTACAGTAAATGTTCCGAACGCACCGCTGCCCTTTGCATGAACCACCCGCTCAGGGATACGCTCCCGGTTGAAATGGGCCATTTTCTCGTGCAGTATAAAATCCTGCAACAATAGCGGTCCGCGCGGTCCTGCGCTCATAGAGTTCTCATCTTCCACATAAGGCCTGCCTGAGGCCGAAGTAAGCTTCTTGTTTTGTTCTTTTTCGTTGTGCATAAAATACTTTTTAAAGGTACAAGGTACAAATTTGGCCATTACGCTGCATAAACGCAACGGCATGTTTGAATTGACCTATAGAATCAATCTATAGGGGGGCGTTTTAAGCTGACGTAATAAATAAAGGTTAATAAAAATTTATCTTTTGATGGATAGATATTATTTTTGTTTTTTTGCAGACGCGAAGGATTTTTTTCTTTGTTTCGTCTAATCTTTTAATAATCATAGTAGTCTAAGGAGTACAATCAACTAAAAACACATAGGGATGAGAAAATCACTTTTACTTATTGCTCTTGCTGCTTTATCTACATTTTCCGGGCAAAGAGCCTCGGCGCAAAACATTTATACGTTT
>JABDBX010000007.1 GCA_013288445.1 Bacteroidota bacterium | reverse complement strand
AAAAGGTACGATGGTTCCATTTTTTCATTTTTTCAACTAATGATTATCAAACACATACAGTAGGTGTCAATGGTAGCTTTCGCCGAACCACAACCATTATTTCAGGGCTTAAAAACTAACTTAGCATTATACACTCCACTCGGTGTAGCCACACTAATAAAATAAACGCCTGCGGGTACATTCAGTTTCATGGGTATATTGGCATTTGCGCCCGTCACAAACTCGTTCACCTTTTTACCCACCATATTAGTGATGGTTACATGCGCTGGCTCGGTGGCAATAGCTGGAACTGAAAGCACAAATGACCCATCATTAGGGTTAGGAAATAATGTCACCTCTCCTTTGCTGCGACCGGGAGCGGCTACACCCTCATTACACTCCGTAAAAGGCCGCACGGCAAACGGAAAAACTGCCCATGCACTACAACCATGATCAGAATCAGTTACAGTATATTCTATCGTATCCACCCCGGTAATAACACCAATTACAACACCACTGCTGTTTACAGAAGCCACAGCCGGATAAACACTACTCCATACGCCCCCCATTGTTGTTTCAGACAGCTTCGAGGTATTGCCAACACACACACTGTCCATGCCGCTGATAGTACCCGCGGCAGGTAGTGGGTACACAGTTACTGTGGTGGTAGCCACAGCAGCGCCGCAACTATTAGTAATACTATAAGATATTGTAGCAATGCCTGCTGCAACTCCTGAAACAACGCCCGCACTGCTTAACGTAGCCGCGCCTGATGCACTACTCCACGTACCGCCGCTCACACCATCGATTAAAGTTATCGACGAACCTACACAAACAAAAGCACTCCCGGTGATACTCCCCGCATCGGGCAAAGGATTAACTGTTACTGTAGTTGTAGCCACAGCAGTACCGCAGCTATTAGTAACGCTATAAGATATTATGGAAGTACCTGCCGCTACACCCGTAACTACGCCTGTGCTGCTAACAGTAGTTGCACCGACAGAACTGCTCCAACTACCTCCAGCAACAGTAGCGCCTAATGATGTTGATGCCCCTGTACATACTGATAATGTACCCGTAATACTCCCAGCCACAGGCAATGGATTTACAGTAACCGTTGCAGTTGCAACAGCAGTACCGCAACTGTTAGTAACGGAATAGGACATTAATGACGTACCTGCGGCTACATCAGTTACCACCCCGGTACTGCTAACAGTAGCGAAGCCAAGGCCACCACTACTCCATACACCCCCGGCTATTCCATCGCTTAAAGACGTAGTACTGCCTGCGCACACTGATAACGTACCTGAAATCGTACCCGCTACAGGTAACGGGTTCACAACAACAGTGGCCGTATCTGATGCAGTGCCGCAACTATTGGTGACACTGTAAGATATTAATGCACTACCTACGGACAAGCCAGAAACAACACCTGCACTACCCACAGCAGCTATACCCGCACTCCCGGTGCTCCACACACCACCAGCCACAGACTCACTAAGTGCTATTGCTGCCCCTACGCACACTGATGTGCTACCCGTTATACTCCCTGCCACCGGTAGCGGGTGTACTGTTACCGTAGCAGTAGCCATAGCGCTACCAAGCGTATAGGTAATAACCGCACTACCGCCTGCCTCACCAGTTACAATGCCTGTATTGCTACCCACAGTGGCCACGCCCATAGCATCGCTGCTCCAGGTGCCGCCTGCTGACGAACCAGATAAAGTAGTAATAGCGCCTGCACATACACTTGTGGGACCAGAAATAGCAACAGTAGGTGCTATGCCGCATGAAGGGGTGAACGTGACTTTCCTTATATGATTGTCGTCCCTATCGGCGATATATAAATTATTGCAGGAATCAAATGCAATGCCAATTGGTGTGTGCAATTGAGCTGCAGTTGCGGGAAACCCATCTCCCCCATAGGCCGCAGTGCCATCACCCGCAACGGTATGAATAATACCCGAAACATCTATTTTACGTATAACATTTTGAACATAACCAGAAACATAAAGGTTACCTAAATGGTCGAACTGTATTTCATAGGCTTCGATGCCCGCCGCACTTGCAGGCCCCCCGTCGCCTCCTGTGGTACCCCCTGTACCAGCAATGGTAGTAATTATTCCTGTCGCATCTATCTTTCTTATATGGTTCGACTGCGTAAAATATACATTACCTGCCACGTCGCTACAAATACCCCGACCTCCAATTTCAGCGGCAGTAGCTAGCCCGCCGTCACCAGTATAACCTGGTGTTCCATTACCAGCAAATGTTGTAATGATTCCAGAGGCGTTGATTTTTCGTATTCTATTACTGCCATCTAATATGTAAATATCCCCTATGCCATCAACGCAAACATTATTAGGGCTGTGTAAAACAGAAGCTGTGGATGGGCCATCATCACCGCCATATCCAGGGGAACCATTGCCTGCGATGGTAGTGATTATACCCGAAACAGCATCTACTTTTCGCACTCTATTATTATATTCATCCGCTATATATATATTGCCTGCTAAATCAATGGCAATCCCATCCGGATCGCTTAGCTGTCCCGCTGTGGCAGGCCCACCATCGCCTAAAACACTACCTCCACCAGCGACCGTGCTAATGATCCCGAAGGGGTTGATCTTCCTCACTCTATTCCCACCAACTTCCGTAAAATAAAGATTCCCATGTGCATCAAACCTGCAGACAAATGGCTCATTAACACTTGCCGCAGTCGCAAGCCCCCCATCACCAGTATCAGTTGGTGTACCCGTGCCTGCAATGGTAGTTATGATCTGGGCTTTTGCAATCACTAAGCAATTTACAAACAGCAAAAACAATAGTATCCTTTTCACGCTATTATTATTTAGTTCATCATCACGTAATTATAACCACCTAAAGTACATACAAAGAAACTTCCAGGAACTCCACCACCGGCAGTTGGTAGATTATGACCAACGAAGTTATTAGCATGGAAAGCACAGCTCATGTTAGCAGTAATATTGCAACCAAATATACCTGCAAAGCTGGTGCCGGGGGCCACGGTATTGTTGCAACCGCCAAGAATAGCCGAGTGGTCGCCGCTAATGGTATTGCTGCCGCCGCTGAAAACACCGGAATAACAGCCCGTACCAAAAACACCATTCCCGGAGCCACCGCCAATTACCGAGTAATAACCGGAAACGGAATTGCCTAATCCACCAACAACAACTCCATTGCAACCATTGACCGTATTTGATGCTCCACCGCCAAGAAAGCTAAAATAACCTGAAGAAGTATTATTACACCCACCAACAATTGCCCCGTGGTGGTTCTGTGCGATGTTTCCCTGCCCGCCGCCTATCATGGAGTAGTTGCCATTTACGTGGTTAGTATGCCCACCAAGCACGGCAGAGTTGCAGGTGTTAGCGCAAACCCTGTTAAAATTACCGCCAGCAATGGTATTGCTATAGGAAGAAAAAGAACTTGAAGTATCGATACAATTGAAGGTCCCGCCACCTATAACACTGGTGTCCGCACTACAATACGTGGCTGCCGGGCCATGACCGATCTGGTTAAGGGAGCCGCCTCCTATTACTGAACTGACTCCAGCGTTGCAACACCCGTATATTATGTTATTACCACCTCCGCCAATAAAAGACAAGCCAGCCTCAATACAATTTTGTTGGCCGCCAACCATCGATGAATAACTGCCGCCAAGTGTATTTGTCTGCCCACCTCCCATTGATGAAAAATTGCCACTAACGGTGATAAAATTGAATGTAATCATGCGATATTATTTAATGGGTTTCCGAAAAAGATGTTACTCAAATATATAAAACAATATTGACATTGTATAATTTGTTTGCACCCCAGATGTCAAGCAAAAAACGGGTTGGCCCATGGGGGCTTACTCGTTGTAGCATAGATACCCAAACTATGTGAATGCCCCATGGGCGCTAACATCAATCGCGAATAGGTCAGCCCCCATGGGGCAAATAGGGTTTTCAGGGATGCATGTTGCTACAAAAAGGTAGCCCCGATGGGGCATATCATGCAGATTTATTACGTTGAAACGGTATTATACTTCTCGCCGCATAAGTTTGTGCAATGACAAACGGGCAAGCCCGATAGGGCTTAAATTATGAATAGCCACCGGTGAAACCGGTGGGAAAATAGATGTGATTATTGAACCCCGGCGGGGTTCAACTGGTATAACCCTGAAAACTCCGGGTTTCACCCGGAGCTATTCACATTAAAGCCGTCCAGGCTTTTTAATTCAGTGCACATTTTTATCCGGCGTATAGTATACATCGCAGCCTACGTCGTTATATCTTTATTGAAAGTACAAAAATATTGATACTGCCAATACTTTATTGCAAATAGTTATAACTGAATGTAGCCTATTAAATATAAAAAGCCCCAAACATTTTGCAATGTTTGGGGCTTGTATAGATCAATTATAGTGTATTATTTGGTCGCGGTAACTGCCTTCGCTTCCACTTTTACAGCGGTGGTAGTGTGGCCTGCATCCTTGCTGTGCAGGTTGGCAATGGTTGGTGCAATTACAAGCGCTACTATAGACATGAGCTTGATAAGGATGTTCATAGAAGGACCAGAGGTATCCTTAAACGGATCACCAACGGTATCACCTGTAACAGATGCTTTGTGCGGCTCAGATTTTTTGTAGTATATCTCGCCGTTTATTTCCACACCTTTTTCAAATGACTTCTTGGCATTGTCCCAAGCGCCACCTGCATTGTTCTGGAACATACCCATGAGCACACCGCTCACTGTAGCGCCTGCGAGGAACCCGCCCAACACTTCAGGGCCCAAGATGAAACCTACTAATAATGGAGAAATGATAGTAATAGCGCCCGGAAGCACCATTTTCTTCAACGAGGCATTGGTAGAGATAGCCACGCACTTATCGTATTCTGGTTTGCCCGTACCTTCCATGATGCCGGGAATGGTGCGGAACTGGCGGCGAACTTCTTCCACCATTGCCATAGCCGCTTCCCCAACGGCACGGATAGCAAGGGAAGAGAATATAAAAGGTATCATAGCGCCTACAAACAAACCTGCAAGCACATCGGCATGATAAATGTTGATGGCGTTATGCAGGTCGTAGCCGTTTTTCTCCACCACACCAACATAAGCTGCAAACAGGGCAAGCGAGGTAAGTGCTGCCGAGGCTATTGCAAAACCCTTGCCGGTAGCGGCTGTAGTGTTGCCCACTGCATCAAGTATATCTGTTTTTTCACGTACCTCTTTAGGCAGTTCGCTCATTTCTGCAATACCACCTGCATTATCAGCTATCGGGCCGAAGGCGTCAATGGCAAGCTGCATAGCCGTGGTAGCCATCATACCTGCTGCGGCAATAGCCACACCGTATAAACCAGCACATGCGTGAGCGCCATAGATACCTGCTGCCAATACCAATATAGGTAAGAAAGTGCTTTCCATACCAACAGCGAGACCGCCGATAATATTAGTAGCGCTACCTGTTGACGACTGGCGGATGATGCTAAGTACAGGGCGCTTGCCCATAGCTGTGTAGTATTCGGTTATCATGCTCATGAGCGTACCCACAGCAAGGCCCACCATAATAGCACCTACAACACCATTTTTAGTAAATGGAATATCCCTAAGCGTCATTGTGTCTGGGAGCAGATACATAACGAGGAAGTAAGAAACTATAGCCGTTAGAACAATGGAACCCCAGTTGCCCATGTTTAGTGCGTTTTGTACCGCCTTAGTGCTGAGACCTGCGGTATCAGATATACGTACAAATAAAGTACCTATAATAGACAACAGGATACCGGTACCTGCTATAAGCATAGGTAAAAGAATAGGTGCGAAGCCATTAAAGTTATCAGCAGAAATTGTTTCCTGCCCAAGAACCATTGTTGCTAATACCGTGGCTACATAAGAGCCAAAAAGGTCGGCACCCATACCGGCCACGTCACCTACGTTATCACCTACGTTATCGGCAATGGTTGCGGGGTTGCGGGGATCATCTTCCGGTATGCCTGCTTCTACTTTACCTACAAGGTCTGCGCCTACATCGGCAGCCTTAGTATAGATACCACCACCCACACGGGCGAAAAGCGCGATGCTTTCAGCGCCAAGTGAAAACCCGGTAAGCACTTCGATAGCCAGTTTCACGTGGTCGGCCATTCCCTGGTTAGCGCCATAAATAACGCCCGGCGCTAAGTGAAATACCTCCGGGGCAAACTGCATCAATAAAACTATGAATAACCCGCCCAGGCCAAGCACCGCAAGGCCGGCAACACCAAGACCCATTACAGATCCGCCGCCAAAAGACACGGCAAGCGCCTTACTTAGACTGGTACGGGCCGCGTGGGCCGTACGCACATTGGCCTTAGTAGCTATCCTCATACCAATAAACCCGGCCAACGCACTAAAGAATGCGCCAATAATAAATGCAACAGCTATGAGCCAGTTAGAGCTGCTATAACCCATAACCGCAAGCAACAAACCTGCTATTACCACAAAGTAAGCGAGTACTTTGTATTCCGCTTTCAAAAATGCCATTGCGCCTTCTGCAATGTATTGGGCTATCTCTTTCATCCGGTCGTTGCCGGCTTCCTGCTTGGTAACCCAGGAACTCTTAACGAATGTGTACAACAAAGCCAGAATACCAAATGCTGGTACGAGGTAAAAAAGTGTCATCATTTATATGTATTGTTTAATTAATTGAAGGGTGCAAAGATATACTTTTGGTTGGTAAAATCACAACGCCGGATAAGGATTTTATTCGCTAATATTAAGGTGCGCTATTATTGCCAAGTAATGCCTACTTTAGCATATCACTTCCCGTTAACCTGTTATGGCACAGCGTATTTTACGTAATACGTTTATTGTTCTTCTGTTACTCCTTGCAGCAACTGTGTGGGGCATAAATTATATGGTGGACAGCTCCACCAAAAATCAAATATTCACTGATCTTAATGCAATACCTAAAAGTAAAGTGGGCCTGCTACTGGGTACAGCCAAGTACCAGGATAAAGCCCGGCATATAATAAATCCTTATTACCAGAACCGTATTGACGCCGCTGTGGCTTTGTACATGGCCGGAAAAGTGGACTACATAATAGTAAGTGGCGACAACGCGACAGCTTTTTACAATGAGCCGGCCCTTATGAAAGCCGACCTGATAGCCAGGGGCATCCCGGAAAAGAAGATATATATGGACAACTCAGGGTTCAGGACGTTGGACAGCATATTGCGGTGCCGGGATATTTTTGGCGAAGACCATATCACCATCATTTCCCAACTCTTTCACAACCAGCGGGCACTGTTCATAGCCAATCATAAGCATGTGAACGCAGTTGCTTTTAACGCAGTTGATGGCGGCTCGTTCTGGGACGGCATTTTCCGGGAAAAGTTTGCCAGGGTAAAAATGGTGTCCGACCTGTTGCTTAATACCCAGGCCAAATATTATGGTGAACGGGTGGAGATAAAATAGGCTATAACATCGGGTGCCTTACAAACTCTTTTTCGCGGTCAAACAGGTATCGGTATGTGCGTAGCGTACGGCTGCGGGTAGTACCCAGGCTCTCTGCAATGTTTATCATTTTAGGGTTGAAGTCGCCTATCCATTGCATCTCGTAGTCGTCATATCGGGCCATGGGTTGAATCACTTTTGCCCCTTCCACAATTATATATGCGTCCACGCCCTTACCCTGGAAGTCGGGGATAATACCGAATACCAGCCCCACAAACCGGCTGCATTTGCCAAACCGCTGCAACAGCAGGAATCTTAGCTTTTGCAGGATACCAAACTGGCCATTCATGTGCTTGAAGTATTGGTTTAGGTCGGGCAGGTTTACCCACATGGCTATGGGCTCGTCTTTATAGTAGGCAAACCACGTTAGATGTTCGTCCATTACCGGTTTCATAGTCTTGAACATTTTCTGCACCTGCTTTTCTTCCAGCGATTTGCCACCACCATGCCCTGCCCATGCTTTGTTGTACACGTAAGTAAAATCTTTGGCATACTTTTCAATGTTAGCCTTTCGTATCATTTCGGCGCGGTAGTTAGGGTCGGCGGCTATACGTGCATGCCGGTCGTAAAATTTGGTATCCAGCGTAGCCTTCACCTTCATACCAAAGCATACCTGGTTGAAATAGGTCTTAAACCCATATTGCTCCAGCAACTGCACATAATAGGGCGGGTTGTAGTTCATGCTATACAGCGGCGAGTAGAACCCATCAACCACCAGTCCCCACCATTTATCGCGCTCGCCAAAATTTATAGGCCCATCCATAGCTTCCATGCCGCGCTCCTGCAGCCACTGCTTGCAATAGTCCAGCATGAAGGTTGCTGCGGCCTGGTCGTTGATGCACTCAAAAAATCCGATCCCTCCGGTGGGCTGGGTCTGCTTGTATTGGCGGTTCACGAAGGCGGCAATGCGGCCAATATTTTTGCCGCTATCGTCTTTTAATAACCACCGGGTACATTCGCCGCGCTTGAAAAACTTGTTCTTCGCAGGGTCAAAAACCTCCTCTATATCTTTATCCAGCGGGCGTATCCAGTTGGGGTCATTTTTATAAATATCTATAGCTACCTGTAGAAATGCCTGCTTGTCGGTGTCTGTTTTTACTTCATGCATCTGCATGGGCGTGATTGCGTTTAGTGTAGTTTAATTGTTTTCAGTATAGCCGTTTAACCTATTTACATCTTCAAAGGTGTCTATTAACTCGGCAATGTTTAAATTGGCTATTAGCAATGGTCCGTCTTTTAGTTTACCATATTTTTTCTTTTTTATGCCATTCATCTCATAAAAATATCTGCCTAAAATTTCATGTAATTTTATTGAGGGTTTTGAAATGGTTTCAGGTGCTTCCCCAAATATTTCATCACGATCAAGACTGCCATTATAAGGATAATTAATGTATGTTTTCAATATGCAACTGGGCTGAGACAGTATCCAGCTTTCCATTTCTTGCACCATGAAAAAGACATGATCTGCGTATTCAACCAGCGCCAACTCTTTAAGTTTGCGGAACTTTTCTATTGGAGGGCAATCGGAATCAATAAGTAAAATACAATGGTTGCTTTGAAGTTGCTTCTTGAAAGACTTTATAGAAGATGTATAACTCGCCCCCGTTTCAATTTCCAAATTAATAGAAGCTGGCGGAAAAATGCCAGACAACAATATATGAAAACTCTCCCGGAAATTTTCACTATTATCAAATGTGGCTGCATCTTCATTGCCGTCTGGAAGCACACCACCTTCCACCACAATTTTTATTGTTACCATCTTTTCCCTCCGATTTTTCCCCTAAGCCAAAGCTGGCCAACTAAAAAATCATCATTCCAATCTTCAAAATCATCCTCCGATTTCCTGGTCACGGTTGTCTTATTATTTTCATCTTTCTCAAAAACAAGTACATCCTCTATGTCAAATGAATTGAGAAGTTGGGGAGAGTGCGTAGCAATAATCAATTGGGAATTTACTGATGCTTTTTTAATTGTTTCTGCAACAGTATGGATCATGTCGGGGTGCAAACCAATTTCAGGTTCGTCCAAGCTTACTAAGTAGCCTCTCTCAGGATTAAGAAAGATGGATAATAAAAGTAGAAACCTCAATGTACCATCTGATATTTGCCCAATACCAACAGTTTGCGCCAGCTTTTTTTCGCGGAGCGCGAGGTAAACCTTATTGCCAAAAATATCGAAGCTAATGTCTTTAAAATTTGGATTAACTTTATTGAGCATTGCTTCAATCTCTTCATATTGAAGCGTACGGTAGTTCTTGATACGGCTTAATAGTTGCACTAAGTTCTCTCCAGTAGAAAGTAGTTTTGTTTCAATCCCGTCAAAACTTCTCTGGCGAATGTTGCTTTCGAAAGAGGTGTCAAAATAATCGTAACCTGCAATTGATTCAATAGCCTGTTTAAGGGTATGTAACGGTAAAAAGCGACTTGGATCCGCATTTTGCCGAAGCATCAATTCTTGTTCATCAAAAAAGAGAATAATATCACCACGGTCATAGCGTTGAATGCCACTTATCGCATTATTTTCTACAGTTGAAATAAACCCGTTCCCGTTTTCCATTTTAAGCAGCGTGATATATTCTTCCGGTTCTCCATAGTTACATGACAAACTTTCTTCTAAATAATAAGATGTAACTCCAGTTTTACGAATGATGACCTCATATACTGGATTCCCGGGGAACTGGAACCCCTTGCCATTATTTATTATCTTCTTATCAAATTCGTATGTTAGCTTTATCCTGTCCGCTTTTGATACATTAAAATTGGCAACAGTGTTAAACCCGCCCCAGTCATTCAAAAATATTTTTTGTATTCCTTTTCCCGATATACTCTCATATAGGAACCGAATACCTTTAAGAAAATTAGATTTTCCACTACCATTTATACCAACAAGAATATTAACGCCAGAATTTAAATCAATGGTCGTTGATTCACTAAAAGAGAAAAAATTTTCAAGCGTTATCTTTTTTATCATTTTGCACAATTAATACTCAAAAGTAAAACTCTTTATGTAAATAGTTTCACTAATTACATTGTATTCCACGGCACGATATTTTTATCTGCCCTTAAAAAACAAAACCACAAACATGAAAAAATTATTGTTTTCGCTAGCGCTGCTGGCCTGCACCGGATTAGCAGTATCGGCACAGCAAAAGACCACCGTTGTTAAAGATGAAAAGACGGTAAAGAAAACGTCGTCTGTGCCCCAGAAAGTGCACAATGCATTCAGCAAGAAGAAAGAATATAACGGCAAAAAGACCACGCATGTGAAAACCGTAAAAAAAACGACCCCAACGCCCCAATAAACTAACTCCATTACTATCACTATGAACTAAAATGGCGACCTTTTCGGGCCGCCATTTTTAGTTATTATTGTTCATGCTATTTATGACCTTAACTGAATTCAGCCATTGAGCAATTCAGCCATTGAGCCATTATTATCTCGCTCTTCCGCCGCTGTTACTAAACCGGCGTTTGTTGCTCGAATTAAAGCCTGCAACCGCATTTGGCCTGCGCACTACTTCTTTATTCTTCGGTAGGTTTATCTGCACCTGCCCGGATGCTGGAGCAGGGAAAGGATGACCTTCTACTACTCTTATTTTCTGGCCTATTAGCTTTAGAATATTCCTCCAGTCCTGCATTTCTTCTTCATCGCAAAACGACGTGGCAATACCGCTGGCTCCTGCACGACCTGTGCGGCCAATACGGTGCACATAGGTTTCTGGCACTTCTGGAATCTCATAGTTTATTACATGGCTTAGCAGGTCCACGTCTATGCCCCTGGCGGCAATGTCGGTGGCTACGAGTACACGAATACGGCCATCCTTAAAGTTGCTCAATGCACGCTGGCGTGCGTTCTGGCTTTTGTTGCCATGTATGGCTTCCGCGGTAATGTCCACCTTATGCAGGTCTTTTACCACCTTATCTGCGCCATGCTTGGTGCGGGTGAATACCAAAGCGGTCTTTATGGACTTGTCTTGCAGCACATAGTGCAGCAACTGGCGCTTGTCTTTCTGGCCCACAAAATAAACCGATTGTTCTACAAGTTCTGCGGTAGTGGCAGGCGGTGTTACGGCTACCATCTCGGGGTTTGAAAGAATGGTGTTGGCAAGTTTCTGTATCTCTGGCGGCATTGTGGCGCTAAAGAACAGTGTTTGCCTTTTTAGCGGCAGCTTAGCTACTACCCTCTTTACATCATGTATAAAACCCATGTCCAGCATACGGTCGGCCTCATCCAGCACAAAAATGCTGATGTTTGAGAGGTTTATGTAGCCCTGGTTCATAAGATCCAGCAGGCGGCCCGGCGTAGCTATAAGCACATCAATGCCCCTGTTGAGCGCCTGCACCTGTGCGCCCTGCGGTACACCGCCAAAAATAACGGTATGCCTTATGCGCAGGTTGCGGCCATAGGCTGCAAAACTTTCGCCTATCTGTATAGCCAGTTCGCGGGTTGGTGTAAGTATCAGCGTCTTTATGTTCTTGTGGGTACGCTCGGCATGTTCTTCGTGCAGTATCTGCAATATAGGAATAGCAAATGCTGCCGTTTTTCCGGTACCTGTTTGCGCACAGCCCAGAAGGTCTTTACGTTGCAGCAATATGGGTATGGATTGTTCCTGGATGGGGGTAGGTTGTGAATATCCCTCTGTCTCTAGCGCCTGTAATATCGGGGCTATGAGATTTAACTCATTAAATTTCATTCGTTGGTATTAAAGATTAAAAATGTAACTGCCTGTACCTTGTCCCAATGCATTGGGGAGCGAAAAGGTGTGTATCACAAGCTGTTTTAAAAGGTTGGAAACACGCGTTAAAGTGCAAATGTACGGAATATAAGTGAATAGTGCGTTTTATGCGGGAAGAGGTACAGGGCACACGCATTAAAATGCCAGAATTCAATTGATTCAGTGGTAATAGTAAACCCGAAGGGTTGATATTATTATAGAATGATCTATCAAATTGCCGAAGAACCCTGAAAGGGTGAGGCATTATTCGTCGAAGCATATGAAAATAATATCACCTTTTCAGGGTTTATCGGCGTTTTTACCCATCTGCTATAATAATATCAACCCTTCGGGTTTATAAATTTTAATGCGTATGCCCTGGGAAGAGGTAGTGGCTCAGTTTGAATTTTGGCTTCGACTAATAGGCGGCCATGGTTTTATTGTAACCAGCAACCGTCCCATAGTATGTAAAACCCTCAATGTAACTGATCCTCCAATTTCCGCTTTCTTTCGTCGCTTTCATTTCATATTTATTGGCTTCAATTCCACTTTTGTTCCCCCATGTCCAATAGAAAGACACCACGTCATTACTGTATTTAAAGTTATTCAGGGTTATTAATTTCCAATAATTATCAGGGCTGTCCTGGCATCCACACCAATCATCAGCGTCCGTATCCCAAATGGGAATTCCATCGTTTATATTTCGCCATTTGACACTCGCCTCTTTAATTGATGAATCAACGCGTAAGGCAATTGCCCGATGTTGAATGAAAAAATCCTTGGAGAAAAAATTTGTTTTTTGATAAACGTCCATATCATTTGTGTATGATTCCCAATCGACTCCGGTAAAAATACTGTCCTTTGGTGTTCTGAATTTTAGGAGAAAGAAATTGTTGCGAAATTTGGTTTCATGCCACTCATACACATTCCTAACTAAGGTCGTCAGTTCTATACTGTCAGCGTTCACTGGTGATTGAGTTTCTTCAGTGATCGAAGACTTTGCATAAACCGAATAGTATCTACTTGCAAACAAAGTAGTTAGTGTAAAAAATGCAAGTATGTAATTTCTATTGTTCATCAGTTGCTGTCAATTAGAAAGTAGGCGAACATCTATTACCGTTCTTCCGCAGTGTTCCGCAAAGCGGGCATCCGGAAGTACAAATAAAGCTCCTTCTGTAAAGGCATTCAAAGATATGCAGCTAAATGACTCTTGATAAAGTAAATCGCTAGAGTTTCCCGGTGCGGAATGACACACGACTCCTGTTTGCATCAACTTCGTTGCAAACGATGTTTATTTTTCGTCACAGATGCCCGCTGGGCGGAACATCTGCGACAACAGATCACAACCCTTATTATTTCTATTATTCTTTCCAAGGGGGATGACAACTAAAAAATAGAATCGAATCTCCTGTATAATGCCTCGTATAATCAAATGATAAATCTACAACTAATCCTTCTTTAGGTCTTTTGCTCGGATCGTCTCTATATATTTCTATTAAATAAGTTTTTGTCTTGAATATTCCTATGGTATCATATTTTATCCTCCATTTATCTTTTTCGGGAATGCTATGTACGTCTAATGCGTTATGAATTTGTTTTAGCTTCCAATCATCGCCAAAGCTATCCAATTGTCGAAAATGTCGCGCACAAAGTGATTTTGCTTCGTTATAGTCTCCCTTTTTTACATAATCAAAAAATTTCTTAGTTACATCATCAATATTACTTTGTTGGGATTTGCAACTCAAGCACGTAAAGAGTGAAACCAGTAAAATTAAACTTAAGCATTTAATATTCATATCTAACTAAAATAGTCGTAAAGTAATAAAAACCTGCGAATTTTACACTGTTAAGACAACCTCTTTAGCCATTCGATGCATATTTCCGCCTTAACCGGGCGGTAACCTCGTTTAAGGGTTTTGTGATGCCCTTATCTGCTTCACGAATGCCTTTTTCGATTTTTTCTTTTTGATAAGACGAAAGTTGATCCCATTCTTCAGTGCCACTGCCATTGAAATAGTTTTGCAGCAATCCATAAATTTCTTTGAGTTGGTGAACACTTGAATGCTCTATTTTATTTAAAAGGTCAGACCTTATTTCAGCCGAATTCATAGACAAACAGTAAATGGTACTATGTAAAATTACGATACTTTAGATTGTGGAAAAAATCTCAAAAATTCGCTATGGGGAAGTTGCTCAGTTTGTATAGGCAATGAAAAACTACGGCTAAAAATTATAAGCTATCCCCGCCCGGCTCTTGTTGACAATCAAAGAATAACGTTGATGGCGGTCGGAGAGCTTGATGATTAAATACGCCCATCCGCCGCCTAAAACAAATACCCCTCCAAATACCGTGCACCCGGCCCCGGCTTTAAATCCCCAACTGTTTTGGTCGTGTTGGGTCGCAAGCATTGTTATGCCACCAATGGCAGATAATAGTGCGCCAGCTACTACGCAGCTCACTGCTTCGTCGGAGCCATCTTCAGCGTCAGTAAACCTGCTATATCGGTAATGCTTTACCGAATCGGCAGTATAAATCCGGGTGAGGGAGCTACCACCGGCATAATCACACAAATTAATAGAATGGCCGGTAAATGCAGAATTGGCAACAATATCTTGTCCATACGTGATGGTAGTGCAGACAACCAATGTAATTAATAAAATGACCGACGAGCCATTCAGCAATTAATTAAACTTTCTTACCTTAACGCCGTCAAATATTAAACCAAAAACGTTAAATGCCCGATCCTGCGGAGCTTGATGATCACATACTGGTAGCGTCCTTTAAGAACGAAAAAATGAAGGAGGCTTCTTTTACAAAACTGGTAAGCAAGTACCAGGAGCGACTGTATTGGCATATCCGGCGTATGGTGGTGGAGCATGAAGATACTAACGACATACTCCAGAACGTTTTCATAAAGGTGTGGAAAAACCTGGGTGAGTTCCGTGAAGAGTCTAATCTTTATACCTGGCTTTACCGAATAGGCACCAATGAGGCCCTTACATGGATAGAGCAGCAAAAAAGGCGCACCTCTGTGTCGCTCAGCGATAATGAGGAGCTCTTCTCGGAGCGCCTTGCGGCCCAAAAAGACTTTGATCCGAATAAAATAGAATGGAAACTACAGCAGGCCATACACACCCTGCCCGAGAAACAAAGAGTGGTCTTTAACTTGCGCTACTACGACGAAATGCCCTACGAAGAGATGTCTTCGGTGCTGGGCACTTCGGTAGGCGCGCTCAAAGCATCTTACCACCACGCAGTGAAGAAGGTAGAGGCGTTTCTGACCGCAGATTAAACTTTTCTTTGCTACGCCTGTCTTAATAATGGCAGGGAAATAACAATAAGAAAATAACAGTATGAACAACGTAAACGACATATCAGCAGAATTAAATAGCTTGGGAAGTTCCCTTGCCGGTCTGTCGCGTAAAATGCCTTATGCGGTACCTGATGGTTACTTCGGCCAGCTTACTCATTCATTGCAGCAAACGGTTATTAGCGCCACCGGGGAGGAAGAAGCACCCGGTTTTTCTAAGTCCATGCCATACGGTGTGCCGGTGGGCTATTTCAATAATCTCACAGAATCGCTGGTAGCTACAGCAAAGGCGGCCAATACAATGCCTTTTGCGGTGCCCGGCGGGTACTTTGAGTCGCTGCCCGCGCAAGTGCTGCAGGCTGCTAAAGAAAGTGAGCCGGTAAAGAAAGAGACCAAGTTTATACCGCTGAAACGCCAGAAAGTAATAAACCCCATAAGGTGGGCTGCCGCAGCCATACTTATTGTAACCATAGGAGTTGGCTCTTACGAAGGGTACTACAGCAGGCAGGCAGGTAACCCAGAAAATATGCTCTCTTCTGTAAATAATACTGATATACAGGATTATGTGCAGCATACATACCGTGTGGATGCCGCCCGTATTGCCGACAATAATGTGATAAACAATATACCAGTTGATAATAAGGAGATAATCCAGTACCTGGACGAAACAGGATGGGACGCTGCCGAATAAATATATTGAGCATAAAGAATAAGGAATACGTTTTATGAAAAAGTTATTGAGAGTAGTTGCCATTTTTTTAATTGTTGTTACCACTACACCCCTATTTGCACAGCAAGGCCAGGGCATGGCAAGGATACATGCCGCAAAGATGGCATACATCACAGACCGTTTGCATCTTACAGCAAGGCAATCGGGCGATTTCATCCCTTTGTTTAATGATTATGAAAGCGAGATAAGGGATACCCGCCAGTCTTTTTTCAAAAAGTATAACGGCATCCACCCTGATGATGCGGATGATGCAACATCGCGCAGGTTTATAGATGATAACCTTGATTACCAGCAGCAGGTGATTGAAATAAAAAGAAAATACAACGACCGTTTTTTAAAGATCATTTCCCCTCAGCAGCTTGCCGACCTCTATACAGCAGAGCGCGAGTTTAAGCAAATGCTCATAAAGCGCCTGAAACAGCAACGTGGCGGGGGGCGGTTCAATAACCGTGGGAACGGTTATTAGTCGGTAGAATTGCAACACGCGCTTTAAGTGTCTCACACCAGAAAAAGGTGTGGGACACCCCAATATTCATAATTCCTACATCGTCCCTAAATTTGTACATTAGCACGATAATAAAATTATCGAGGCAAGATGCCCCAGGGAAAAACGACAGAGATTGTTGATAGCCAGTTATTAAGCCGGTATCCCGGTATTCCGTTATGGCTATGTAACTTTAAGGTGCAAGCCATTTTGGTTGGGCTGCTGGCGCTTATCTGCAATGCTAATACCTTTAGCAATGAATATGCTTTTGATGATGCTGCAGTGATAGTGCAAAACGAATTTGTGCACCAGGGCTTTGCGGGCATACCGGATATTCTTACCAAGGATGCTTATTATAGTTATTATAACCAGCTCAACTCTTCTGACCAGTTATCAGGCGGCCGTTACCGGCCGCTGTCTCTAGTTACTTTTGCCATTGAGCAGCAATTCTTTGGCGCAGTCAGCAAGGGGCAAACGGACAGCGTCATAGCCTATGGCATATCTTATGACCGGCAGGCGCAGTACGAAAAGCGGTTTATCACAGAAATGCACATACGGCATGTGTTCAATGTGCTTTGGTATGGCTTGCTGGTAATAACTTTATTATACTTCCTGCGAACCATCGTTTTTCGGGATAATCCGTTATTGGCGCTGATTGCAACAGTAGTATTCACCATTCATCCCATTCACACAGAGGTTGTGGCTAATGTAAAGAGCCGGGACGAGATCATGTCCCTTTTGTTCATTTGCCTAACTTTCATTTTCGCTTTTAAATATGACGAAAGCAAAAAGAAGGGGCTTTTGCTTGCCGGGTTGGTTAGTTACTTCCTGGCCTTCCTATCAAAAGAATATGCCATAACGCTGGTGGTATTGTTGCCGATTGCATTCTATATTTTCAATAACTATACCATTCGCAGGAGCCTTGTCGCCACACTGCCATACTTAGCTGTCGTGGCCATTTATGCCATTATCAGGTGGAAAGTAACCGGCCCGAGAAACGAACTTTCGGACACTGACATACAGATAAACCCTTACGCACTTGCCAGCAGCACAGAAAAGCTGGCCACAGAAATTTCTACGGCTCTTAACTACCTGAAGCTGCTTTTCATCCCGCACCCGCTTTCCTCCGACTATTCTTATAACCAGATACCCTATAAAGATTTCAGCAATATCCAGGTATGGTTATCTCTGGCGGTTCATGCTGGGCTGCTGGGGGCAATGGTATGGTTTCTCAAAAAGCGCAGCATATGGTGCTTTGCTATAGCTTTCTACTTGGTGAACCTTGCAATGGTGTGCAATATCTTTTTCGATATTGGTGCTACTATGGGGGAGCGGCTCATATTCCATTCGTCAGTAGGCTTTTGTATAGGTATGGCATGTCTGCTTTATGAAGGGATCGGAAAAGTAAGGGCGGCCACGGCACGAAAATACCTTCTTGCTTGCGCCATGCTGTTGATTATCGTATCGGGGGCTTATGCTACGATAGCAAGAAACAGGGACTGGAAAAATAATGATACTCTGTATTTTCATGACGTGAATGTATCGCCCAACAGTTTCCTGATGAATATGAATGTTGCTGCATTACTGGTAAACAGGTCGGATTTCGAACAGGATCAACAGTTGAGGCTGGAACACTTGCACCGGGCTGTGACGATGTTTACAAAAGTGTTAACCATTCAGAACAACTATGTGCTGGCATATATGAACCGGGCGGTTGCCTATCTTAAATTAGAACAGCCGGACAGCATGAAGGCTAACTTAGATACGATATATAAGCTGTATCCCATCCATCCGCAGCTTCCCGAAATGTACTACCATGACGGCATGTTGTATTATTCAAAGAAATTATATTCCGGGGCAGAGGCCGCGCTTACGATGTCGCTGAAGCTGAACCCGAATGCCAGGGATGCCCAAAATGCACTGATCCAGGCAAAGAATGCCCTCGATAGCGCTCAAAATAATAAAGGAATATTGCCCGTTAAATAAAGGAATATCAACCAGCAGTTGACTGTAAAAATATAAACTACTATATTTGGCTATCACTTACACATAATGGCAAACAAAAGCATTAAACCAACCCCGAGGCCTGTACAAGCGGCAAAGCCCAAACAGGAAGTAATAATGGACCCGACCCCGGCAATGGACCCGACCCTGCCCGCCTGGTTGTCAAACTTCAAGATACATGTGGTCATTATTGCTTTACTGTCCTTCCTGTTTTATGTAAACACATCGCAAAACGAGTATGCGCTTGATGATACAATTGTGATCGTAAAGAACGAGTATGTGTATGAAGGTTTCGGCGGCCTGGCCGGTATAATGACCACAGACGCATACGATGGCTACTATAAGTTGTTTAATTCCAGCAACCAGTTATCTGGTGGCCGTTACCGTCCATTGTCCATAGCTACGTTTGCCATAGAGCAGCAATTCCTGGGGCCTATACCCAAGAGCAAAGTGGATAGCGTAGTGGCGCACTCCGGGGAGAATGGGGCGCAGGAAAAGAAACTGATCAGTGATATGCATGTGCGGCACTTCATCAATGTAATATTCTTCATGCTGTCTATGATAGCCCTGCTTTATTTCCTGCGGTACATAGTTTTTAAGAAAAACCCATTGATGGCTTTTCTCGCGGCTATAATTTTTGCCATCCACCCCATACATACCGAGGTGATCGCCAATGTAAAGAGCCGCGATGAGATACTTTCCCTAATGTTTATTTGCCTCACTTATATTTTTGCGTTCAAGTATGAGGAGCAAACGGATAAGAAACAGCATAGATGGATGCTGGGCATGGGGCTGTTTTGCTACTTGCTTGCGTTCCTGTCAAAGGAGTATGCGGTGAGCCTTATGGTGCTGCTGCCACTCGCATTTTACCTGTTCAACCAGTATTCGTTTTCTAAGAGCATCAAAGCATCACTCCCGTACTATGCGCTGTTGGCGGTATATATCATTATACGCCTGCAAATAATTGCGCCCATGAGCAAGGATTCCGAGGCCGACATATTGAATAATCCTTATGCCCTAGCCTCGCATTCCGAACAATTGGCAACAAAGATATCTACCACTTTTAATTACCTAAAGCTCCTTATCTTCCCTCACCCCCTGTCGGCTGATTATTCCTATAACACACTGCCATACAAGGATTTTCAGGACATTATTGTGTGGATATCTTTAGCTATACACATTGCATTGATCCGGTTCTTTTTCTACTACTTCAAGCGCCGCAGTGTTATCAGTTTTGCAATTGCCTTCTATTTCATTAACCTGCTGCTCATCTGCAATATCATCTTTAATATAGGTGGCACTATGGGCGAGCGCCTTATTTATCATTCGTCGGTAGGGTTTGCAATAGCTGCCGCCTACTTCCTGTACATGGGTATGGAAAAGATAAAACCCATTGCCACAGGCAGAATAGCCCTGGCAGCATTTATGGTAGTAATTATCGGGCTTTGCGGCTTTACGGTCATAGAACGAAACGAGAACTGGAAGAGCGATAAAACACTGTTTTTCCATGATATTAATGTAACCCCAAACAGCATCCTTGTCAATGCAGATGTGGCTTCCTCTTATGTAAACATGGCAGAAACAGAGCCGGATTCCTTGTCAAGGATCAGCGATATTAAAAAGGGTATCCATTATTTCGACAGGGCTATAGAACTGGATCCATCCTTTGTATCCGGCTACCTGAACAGGGGCATGGCATATTTCAAGCTAAAAGAACCAGACAGTGCTTTTTATAACATCAATATGGTTCGCCAGTTATATCCCCGTTACCCAAGGCTTTCGGAAATGTTCTTCAATGTGGGTGTGAATTTCTTTGTTGCCAAACGCTACCGCGAGGCAATGAATGTTTGGCAGATGACCGTGCAGATGGACCCGAATAATGCCCAGGCGAGGAACGCTATAGCGGTGCTGAACCAGCAGGGATTCCATTAGTTGTATTTGTCGCTCATACCCAACATAATTGGGCCATTGCTTGTCTATAGGTTTTACATGAGCGGAAAACTCTTTTATTTGAAAAAGGTTTTAGTTTTTCTATTTGTTTTGTCGTGTGCGGCCTGCAATGTTGTTACGTTGCAAGCCCAGGTAATTGGCACGCTTGCCGGTGACGGCATAGCAGGCTATACCGGTGATGGTGGAGTTGTAATGCGTTCTGAATTTGATTTACCTGTGGGACTGGCGATTGATAAGGTTGGAAATGTATATATAGCAGACCAGGTGAACAACAGGGTACGGAAAATAACCCTTACCGGGGTTATCAGTACGGTTGCCGGTAGCGGAGAAAAAGGATATGCCGGGGATAACGGACCTGCTACGGCCGCACAACTTTCCCTGCCTGCCGGAGTTGCGATTGACAATATTGGCAATCTGTACATAGCCGATGGTGGAAATTATCGTATCAGGAAAGTGGATGCCAATGGGATCATCGTAACGATTGCAGGCAAATCTACAGGCAGGTATAACGGGGACAATTGGCCGGCAACTGATGCGGCTATAGGTTTCGCAACGGGCGTTGCATTGGATGGGCCTGGAAATATATACATAACGGACGTGGAACACCAGCGTATCAGGAAGATAAGCCCAGACGGTATCATCACCCGGTATGCGGGCAGTATGCATGCCGGCTACTCAGGCGATAGTGGTACAGCGGTGAAAGCGGAACTGAACATACCCTGGGGGATAACCGCAAACAAGGAAGGGGAAGTGATAATTGCAGATGAAGCAAATAACCGGATCCGAAAAATAAGTGCATCGGGCGTTATTACAACAATAGCGGGTACTGGCGCGCCTGGGTACACCGGTGATGGTGGGATGGCTATTCATGCAACGTTGGACTCCCCAACCCAAGTGATATTTGATACGGCAGGCAACTTGTTTATAGCCGATGGGGCAAACAATTGTATCCGCAAAGTGGATGCCAATGGGATTATTACCACATTTGCCGGCACCGGGAAAAGCGGATATACCGGCGATGGTGGGCCTGCTACGGAGGCCATGCTATCTGATCCGGCAGGGATGGCGTGGTTTGGAAATACCCTTTATTTTTCAGATCGTAAGAATAACCGCGTACGATACATAAAACCCGCAGAAACGGGCAGTACGGAGGGCACCACAACTTACAATCAGTCGCTTCCCGATAAAATGTTCATAAGCGCCACCCCTTCGGAGGGTAAGTTTCGCATATTTATAAAAACACCGCTGCAGGATCCTGTTCAGTTCGTGGTTACAAATATTGCGGGTAAAACAATTAAGGAATTTAGTTCTGCTACCAATACAAATGTGAGCCTAGTTATCAATGATGTGCCTGGGGTATATATTATTACGGCTACCTCGCCGCACCAGAAATGGACCAGGAAGGTGGTTGTGGGGGAATGACGATTTAATTTGTATTCCTTCATTAGCTTTGCACCGCTAATGAAACCTTTTGAACAATTAAGAATAGTATTTTTCGGTACCCCTGATTTTGCCGTGGCATCGTTGAACGCACTCGTTGACGCAGGCTCCAAAGTCGTTGCGGTTGTTACTGCACCCGACAAGCCCGCCGGCAGAGGTAAACACTTACAGGCATCTGCGGTGAAACAATATGCGGTGGAAAAAGGGCTGCTTTTGTTGCAGCCCGAGAAGATGAAGGCACCGGATTTCCTGGACGAACTTAGGGGCCTGGAAGCCGATTTACAGGTAGTGGTGGCATTCCGAATGATGCCGGAAGTGGTTTGGAACATGCCGCCCATGGGCACTATCAATGTACATGGGTCGCTATTGCCGCAATACCGTGGCGCCGCGCCTATAAACTGGGCTATTATTAATGGCGAGACGGAAACAGGCGTCACCACTTTCAAACTAAAGCACCAGATAGATACCGGCGATATTTTACTGCAACAAAGAGTGCCGATAACGCCAGACGACAACGCGGGTACACTGCATGATAAGCTGATGGCAGCCGGTGCTTCCTTGTTAGTGGTTACAGTAAAAGGGCTGGCGTTGAATAGCCTGCCGGAAATACCGCAAGACACTGTTGACGAAACCACGATAAAACACGCCCCTAAGATATTTAAGGACGATACCTTTATTAACTGGAGTAAGCCTGCGGCGCAGATTCATAATTTCATCAGGGGGCTGTCTCCATACCCTGCTGCCTGTGCGGTTTTAGGCGATAAGTCAATAAAGATATTCACATCAGATTTTGTATTGGAAAACCATACGGCTACTCCAGGGAGCTTTAGCACAGATCACACTATATACCTGAGGTTTGCCACCGCTGACGGGTGGCTGTACGTGAAAGAACTGCAACAGGAAGGCAAAAAGCGGATGGATATTGTGTCGTTTTTACGCGGTTTCAGAGGGTAGCCTGTTTATGAAATACTGCACTGCAAGCGCATAACCATCCATACCCAGCCCGCTAACGGAACCAACACACTTTGATGCAATGAACGAGGTTTTGCGGTAATCTTCGCGGGCAAGCACATTAGATATATGCACTTCCACCACCGGTATGCCGATAGCGCTGATGGCATCGGCAAGGGCAATGCTGGTATGGCTGTAGGCGCCGGCATTCAGCACTATGCCCTGTACCATGCCCATGCAGTTTTGCAGGTAGTTGATAAGTTCACCCTCCACATTGCTTTGGTAATAGTCCAACTCCACGGAAAGGAAACGTTCTTTAAGCAGCAAAAAATAGTCGTCAAAGCTTTGGCTCCCGTATATATGTGGTTCACGTATGCCGAGGAGGTTGAGGTTTGGCCCGTTAATAACAGCAAGGTGTAACATTGCTGCAAGGTAGTGAGATTAATCTATTTTTGCCAAATGTGGGAAGCGTACGTCAAGGGCTTTAAGGCATATCTGCAATTGGAACGTTCCATGTCTGAAAATACAGTGGAGGCCTACCTGCACGATATAGCCATGCTGCGCAGCCATATGCAGGATACATTTGCCGGTGTAGGCGTAGAGGGGGTGGAACTGGAGCACCTGCAATCGTTGCTGGTAAGTATCAATGAACTGGGACTTGCAGCCGCTACGCAGGCACGTGTGCTAAGTGGCATAAAATCGTTTTTCCAATTCTTAGTGCTGGAGGAGGCGATAAAAAAAGACCCTTCAGAACTTCTCGACGCACCTAAACTGAAAAGGAGCCTGCCGCATGTGCTGAGCCTGGCCGAGATAGACAAGATATTTGCAGAAATAGACCACAGTACGCCCGAAGGCACACGCAACCATGCTATGCTGGAAACCATGTATAGCTGCGGCCTGCGGGTAAGTGAGCTTATTGGGCTTTGTCTCTCCAACCTGTACTTAGACGTTGGCTTTATAAAAGTAATCGGCAAGGGCAACAAAGAGCGGCTGGTGCCTATAGGCGAAGCTGCCATAAAGTATATACTGCTGTATAAAGACCACGTAAGGAACCACCTGCCCAAAATTGTAAAAGGGAGCGAAGACATTCTTTTTCTCAACCGCAGGGGCGCAGGCCTGTCGCGGGTAATGGTGTTTATGATACTTAAAGAACTGGGGCAAAAAGCAGGACTAAAGCAAAATATACACCCCCACACGCTGCGACACTCCTTTGCCACACACCTCGTAGAGGGCGGCGCCGACCTCCGCGCTGTGCAGGAAATGATGGGCCATAAAAGCATCACTACCACAGAGATATATACCCACTTAGACAGGGGTTACCTCCGCCAGACGTTAGAAAAATTCCATCCCAGGTTTAGGTAGGCGTTGCACATACTGTCATTCTTCCCGCCTACTCGACTCTTATTTTCTTACCAACTACTGGGCGAATTATCGCTTTTTCAGAACAATACGGAAAGTTGGAGTATAGATACTAACTTCGATTTAGCTGCACCAAGATAAATTCCCGTTGCAAACGGGCTGACTTGCAAGACGCGAGAGCGCTGCGCTAACTCTCGCGCCAGACGGTAGATTCAGGTAAATAAAAGAACGTCAATTTATTATCGCAGTGCCGGTGGCGTCCCGGCCGGAAGTAATATAAAGGGTCGGTGTAGTATAAGTTCCACCGCCCGCGAAATCAACGGAAACTTTCGTAGTGGAATACGCACTGTAGTAACCCATGCCCCATGGTCCGCTGGAATAAGGGATGGACACTGCTTCGGCCCCGGAAGCAGTGAGGTTGTTGACATATAAGTTAATTATGTTGTACGGTGCATTGTTAGTTAAATACAAGTAGAAATAATCTGAGCTGATGTCGAATGTTTCTGTAAGCGGGTCGCCACCTGTTGGGAATGCATCAGTAAACGGTGTCCAAGTGTAAACCACGCCATAAGTGCCGGCGGTATAGGCGGTAACATTGGCATTGGTGCCTGCGAGGCCCACAAAAGCGGCAGTTCCCTGGGCAGGCACAGTGCCGCTGGTGCCATTAATGTTCACACTCATGTCGGTATATGCATTGTTTTGAAAAATAATGGTTGAATACTCGCAAAAGTTGCCAGAATAGCCCGAAGGGCAGGAGCAACTACCGCCAGAACAGGCGCCTCCGTTTTGGCAGTGAACACCACTACACCTGTCTTTGCTGCACGAGCTATAAACAATAGCAGAGAATGCCGTGAGTGTTATTACAGACGTTAGCAGGAGCGTTTTTATTTTTTTCATTTTTCTTGTTTTTAGTTGTTGAGTAAGCCTGGTTCCTCCGCATTTCTTTACGAACAGCTAATGTCAGCCGAACAAAAGAGAATACCTAAAAATCTTTTGTTAAAAAATCATGCCTGTAAGTGACGATGATAAAATAAATACCACCATCCGACTTGTTCTTTTTCATTTCTGCTTCGTCCCAAAAGTCCTTAAATAGCTCACTATTCGCGGATTTTGTACCTTGCATAAACGAAAAATAACGTCGCCATATAGTGGTATTTATTTCGTCAACGTCACTAAGGTGACTAACTGACGTTGAAAAAATAAGCTACATTATTATAATCAAGCTAATCTGTGTTTTATCCCCCAAGTAGATGTATTATATCTTCCTTGCTCTTATTAAAATGAGCAGCAACATCACAAATAATGCTGGAAAGTGTGCCTGTCCTCATCGGGTTATGATTGGGTATGGTAATATGGTGTTCTCCATTTTGTGTGGTTGTCAATTGAATATGCTTCCTATTTGGCGCACCTCCCTATAGCCCAAGAATTTTAACGCCCTGACTAGTTCCGATCCACTTATGTCCCTGGGTAATTTCATGCAGCAAATACTTCTTCTTTTACCACATGAAGGCGTATAAGGCGGGTTTTATTGTCATCAAAATGGCAATGCACTGCTTCTTTCACTGCGTCCCGAAGCAACTCTAAAGTATCTGCTCTGTAAATATAGATACACCGAGCCCCTTTGCTATATACCCGCCTTCATCACTTTCCTCAACTAAAAAAATGACCTCTTCCATTATCGTCTCTTTTTACAAAATTACTGTTTTATTTAATTCACGAGCGTTGTTTGTCCGAAAATTAGACCCACAAGACCGCGAAAAACACAACTTGCGTCATTGGCAGGAACGAAGCAGCCTCACGAAATAAGTATCCCATATAGTTGGGTCGTCGTTGATTGCACAGAAAAAATAAGGTCAACTACTGTGCGGAATCCTCACCCGACAAATAATTTTCATGAATACCCAAGATTTGTATTGCAATCCACGTCTTACCTTCATGACAAACACTACTATGATAAGATTTATTTCTGTTTCAGTTATTGCATTTTTAGCTATAGCATCCGCTTGCACAAGAGCTAAGAACAATACGAATTCATATACTTGTATCTGCGCATGGTCTCGCAAGGGTATTACAGATACCGCTACTTTCTTTTACTATATTGGTATAACAAAAGACAGTGCGCAATTTAGTTGCCATGCTAAGGATGCATGGTTATCGGCTATTCCAGGATTAAGCGGGACCGACAGCTGTCAGTTAAAATAATCCTTCGCTTCTTCGTAATTATTATGAAAAGCGGATTTGCTGAGCCGTTTTTGGTCTTATTTTCTGATCAACGACGCTCGCGCTGAGCAGCCGGTAAGAAGTCAAAAGAATAAGAAGATCATAAATAAAGGCAGACAACCTCTTTAAATATTTTGGACAGAAAATTGGTATTTTACGCCCGCTTCCTGTCCAACACGAGCGTCGTTGGTCAGAAAATAAGACCAACAACGGCGGGAAAGTGAAGGTGACTATGTTACCCCCTCAAAAACTATTCACCGCATCGTTAAACATCGGCTGCTTTGTGTCTTTATCAGAGATAATGGCATCGGCGAGGTTTATTTTCCAGTCTATAGCCAGTTCGGGGTCGGCGTAAAATATGCCGCCCTCGGTTGGTTTGTTGTAAAAGTTGTCGCATTTGTAGAACACCTCGCTCGTGTCGCTGAGCACGGCGTAACCATGTGCAAAGCCATGGGGTATGAGCAGTTGGAGCTTATTCTCGGCAGATAATTCTATCCCAAACCATTGTTTGTAGGTCTTGCTGTTTTTACGGATGTCCACTGCCACATCCCATATGCTGCCTTCCAGCACACGTATTAGTTTGGCCTGTGGCACGGGCAGGTTTTGGTAATGCAGTCCGCGCAGCACATTCTTTACAGAGCGGGCCTGGTTGTCCTGTACTAATGCTGTTGCATAGCCTGCATTGGCCTCCAACACCTGCTTGTTGTAGCTTTCAAAGAAGTAACCACGGTCGTCTTTGAACACTTTTGGTTCCAGTACCAATAACCCTTCTATTGGGGTGGTGATAACGTTCATAGTGTTGTGTTTATCCTATTAGTTCAAGCACATTAGTGGTGATGTAGGCCAGTTCTTCGGTAGTAAGTTCGGTATGTATGGGCAGCGAGATCACGCAATCCTGCAGCATATCTGTTACTGGTAAGCTAAGATCCGCAGTGCCATATTCTTTCAGCATATTCTGCTTGTGGCTTGGCACCGGATAGTAGATCATAGACGGTATCTTGCGTTCTGCAAGCTGTTCCTGTAGCTTGTTGCGGTCTGCATTCTTCAGTTGCAAAGTGTATTGGTGGAACACATGTGTGCAGTAATGCGCCCTGAAAGGGGTAACTATCTTAGGGTTGTTTTTAAAGGCATTGTCGTAGTAGTCAGCGGCAGCGCGACGGGCATCGCAATATTCATCGAGGTGGCGCAGCTTTATACGGAGTATGGCAGCCTGTATGGTGTCGAGGCGGCTATTGCAACCTACCATTTCGTGGTAGTACTTTGTTTTCTGCCCGTGGTTAGCTATCATTTTCAGCGTTTCAGCAAGCGCATCATCATTTGTGAATATTGCACCGCCATCGCCATACCCGCCCAGGTTTTTAGATGGGAAGAAAGACGTGCAGCCTATTGTGCCCATCGTGCCGGTTTTCTTTATAGTCCCGTCAGCAAATGTATAGGTGCCACCTATGGCCTGGGCATTGTCTTCAATAAGGGGTATGTTATGTTCTTTAGCCAGCGCCATCAGCGGCTCCATATTCACACACTGGCCGTAAAGGTGCACGGGTATAATGGCTTTTGTTTTCGGTGTAATGGCGTTTTTTACACTATTTATATTCATAGTGAAGGTATCGGCGTCAACGTCCACGAACACTGGCACTAAACGCAGCAATGCTACGACTTCTACGGTGGCTATATAAGTGAATGAGGGCGTTATTACTTCATCACCCGGCTGCAGGCCCAGGGCCATGAGTGCTATCTGCAGGGCGTCGGTGCCGTTTGCGCAGGGTATCACATGTTTCACCCCTAAGTATGCCGCCATTTCATCGGCCAAATGCTTTACATCAGGCCCATTGATAAAGGCTGTGCTTTCAATAACATTTATTACCGCTGCGTCTATTTCGGTTTTAATTTTCAGGTATTGACGTTTCAGGTCAACCATCTGTAGGTTGTGCATAGTCTTTTTTTATTGGGTGCAAACCTACGCTTTTTGCATGGAATTGGAAGAAACTGCTTTGGGGTAATTGGCGGTTACCGGGATAGAATTGGGAGGGGATGGGGCGGTTTTAAGCGGGTTTGCCTCCAGGAAAACATTTAATGGCACTACCTGCGATGCACAAAGCAATTCAATGTTTACCATGAGCAGAATTGAACTTGCCTTTTGTATGTCTGCAATATTTACCGGGCGTTTGTTTATAGCAAATGGATTGGAACATGGTGTAAGACCGTCTATAGAAAGATATTTTATTAACCCGGTTACTTTCCCCTTCCGGTTAGAGTCGGTACCCAGGAATACGATCCGCTTCCCGTATTTAGCATTGAACTCTACAACAGCCATATCCGCACGTAAATTCTTTTCCTCAAATTCTTCTGGTGTCATCTTATCCGTGTTTAGTAGTGAATTATACTGCTAAACTATTTATACCTGTTATCCCGTAAAAGCAAATGTTGTGAATGGTGTTCTTTGTGTTGTGAATAGCTGGCTTTTCAATGCTATTGATGGGGTAAGTTAAGTTTCCAAACAATATACATTATTGCATAATTCCGCGATTAAGGTGCTATAAACCAGATGTCCCACACCTCAAAAAGGTGTGGGACATCTATGTATGTTTATAACTGTAAAGGGAAGCAATACGCAATTACTCACCGGGGCTTACCCTCGGCGCTTCGTTTGCCAATTTTTTATGGTGCATCTTTTTCTCTGTGAAACGGAATGTAACGCCTGCGCTTGCATAGCTGTATCCGGTATAGCCCCCTTCGGCCATAATGCCAAACACGTGGGTGAAATAATAGCGTGCGCCCGCAACGCCAATTACATCAACAATAATATCGGGGTAGTTGTTATAAAAGTTAGCGTCATCGTGACGAAGGCCTACGCCCACACCTGCATAAATGTCCAGTTTAGGCACTGGAATAAGTTTGTTGAAATGGTACATACCAAGTGCGCCGCCGCCTATGCCCGTGGCCTTTTCCGTAATGCTGCCATTGTCCCAGTTTTTGCCGGCATACTGACCAAACAACTGGATACCTATTTCATCGCGCACTGGGATCTCCAGTCGTAATGTTATAGGCCCAACGCCCATGCTGTTGTTGTTGAACAGCGTTCTGCCGGAATAATCGCCATTGAACAGGATATTCGGAAAGCCGTAGGTTAGCGATAATAACATGCTCCGTTTATCGAAGCTGCCGCTGTTGCGGAGGCGGTATGGGGTATGGTAAAAGTTCTTTGCTGCGTGTTCAGGCGCTTTTGTTTCGGTAGAATCTTCTTCCTGCGCGTGAGCGCTGGCACATATAAAAACGGCGGCTGCAATAAGAAAAAATTGTTTCATCAGTATTAAATTTTTGTACAAAATTAGAAATATGCCGGTCAAAACAAAGAGCTTTCTTCAATTTACACGCCGCCGGTGCTAATGCAGATGCATTTTTGAGGGGTTAACATTACATTTGCGCTGATTTTCCGCAACGATGGCGGGCTATTTAACGACCAATTTAAAATGAAAAAACTAACGATTCTTCTTCTTGTTTTTTGCCAAACTATTTACGGACAAACGGCTAACCTGAGAAAAATTGATACAAAGGTTAAAGCAACTTTTCGCTGCCTGTCGATCCCTGATGATACTGTGGCCTGGGTAGGTGGAACTGAAGGTTGGGTAGGTGTGAGCGGTAATGGCGGCAATGATTGGACTTTTGGGCAGGTAAAAGGTTTTGAAACGTGTGATTTTCGCTCGCTTTATGCTTTTGATGGCAAGACGGCAGTTATAGCCAATGCAGGAGCACCCGCCTATATATTACGAACAGAAGACGGCGGCAAGAACTGGAAAGTTGTCTATAAAAATACAGATTCGGCGGCTTTTTTTGATGGCATCGACTTTTGGGATAACAAAAATGGGATCATTTATGGCGACCCATTGAAAGGCAGGATGTTGGTGCTGAATACAACAGATGGCGGCAAGACCTGGAAAGAAGCGCCGGATAAAAGCAGGCCGATGCTTGAAAAAAATGAAGCTTCGTTTGCAGCAAGCGGTACGGCAATACGATGTATGAAGGCACAAAAAGTGGTAATAGCTACCGGGGGGAGGCTATCGAGGTTGTTTATCTCGGATGATGCCGGAGGTATATGGAGGTATAAACCAACGCCTATTATGCAGGGGCGCACCACTACTGGGGCGTTTTCCGTGGCCTGCTGGGACGACAATAATGCCATCATAGTAGGCGGCGATTACAAGCGCGATAGCCTGAGTGTGGACAATGTTTTTTATACAAAAAACGGAGGCAGTAGCTGGGTTAAACCTACGGAAGGCACACGTGGCTACCGCGAATGTGTAGAATATATTAGTCAGAACGTAGTGATTGCCGTTGGGCCGGGCGGGGTTGATGTGTCGAACAGCGGGGGTATGACATGGAAACCGTTATCTGATGATAAGGGCCTGCATGTAATACGGAAAAGCAGGAAGGGTAAAGTGGTAATTTTGGCTGGGAGCGAAGGCAACATTGAGCGGCTGGACTATAGCACTAAGAAATAAGCCACCCGTGTTACTTCAATTAATTGATCACATTTCCGTGATAATCAGATACATCGTTGTCTTTCTGGTCTTTATGCTGGCCAAGGTAGGTTACTAACAAGGCAAACAGGCACACGAACACAAAGATGAAAAAACCACCGGCTACATACAATAAGAATTTTCCCATATTGCTTACAGTTTAGCGTCTTGATTGCCGGTAAATAAGGCGGCGCATCTCAAGTGCGATAGCAAAAATAGTAAAATTGTTGTTTTTCTAATCTTTTTACCCAAACTGTTTTATCGGTGCGAACTATCTATCGCACTATTATTGTTTATATTCCGGGTCTTCCGTTTGTTGCGGTACCAATACTTTCTTTACAACAGACCGACCCGTCAACACGGCTCCATGTTGAGCAGCTTTTGCAAGTTTGTGGTTGTGTTTCGATAATGTTTTTGAAGTTCCATAGGTGGCGGCTACCTTAGGTTGGTGTGTGTCAAATTTCGCTTCAACTACCTTCGCATCTTGCACCCAGTCCGATCCTTCAAACGTAAATACTTCGTCACAGGGTGCTTTTATGTCAGAGGAACAGGTAGTCGCTGGGGTATTGACCGCCAGCGCTTCGGTTTGGGGCATTATTTCCACGTCCTTCAGCCAGTCGGACCCTTCAAAGGCAAATACGGTGTTGCACGGGTCATTGGCAGGGATATTTAATGCCAACATTTCCGGTTGAGCGTATCCGCAAACGGTGGTCAATAACAACAAGAGGAAAAAGTAGGTTTTCATTTGCCTAAACAAAGTAAATATCATGCCGGGAACACCGCTTATGAGTTGTTAATGAGATTTGAACATTGGCTACCAACGGGTGGCAGCAATATTTTCAGAAAATTTTAAGTTTTATATCTTCACAGTTAACCATTGGAACGGTTACTTTTGTGAAACGACAGAATAATGTGGAGAATGCTCAACAGCTTTCTATTTTTACGATGTACAAAAACTAACATTAAACTGAGATGACCACCACAGAGATCCTTAAAAAAGTAAGAAGGATAGAAATAAAAACAAAGGGGTTAAGCAATCATATTTTTGCCGGGGAGTACCACTCTACCTTCAAAGGCAGGGGTATGTCGTTTAGCGAGGTACGTGAATATACGCCGGGCGATGATGTGAAATTTATTGACTGGAACGTGACGGCTCGTTTTTCTCATCCGTTTGTAAAAGTGTTTGAAGAAGAGCGGGAACTGATTGTGATGTTGCTGGTGGATATTAGCAGCAGTTCCCTTTTTGGCACGCAGAAACAACTGAAACGAGACCTGATAACGGAGCTTGGCGCAGTGCTTTCATTTTCTGCCACCACTAATAATGATAAGGTGGGCGTCATCTTCTTTAGCGACAAAGTGGAGAAATACATACCACCGAAGAAGGGAAAGGGGCATATATTGCGCATCATCCGCGAATTGATAGCCCTGGAGCCAAACCATACCGGGGATACGGATGTACGGGTGGCCCTCGAATTCCTGAATAATGTATTGAAAAAGAAGACGATCACTTTTGTGCTGAGCGATTTTGTGAGCCGGCCTTATGACCAGGCATTGCAACTTGCTGCCCGCAGGCACGACCTGGTAGGCATTCATGTATATGATAAATACGATAAAGAACTGCCGGAGGTGGGCCTGGTGCAGGTGCAGGATGCCGAAAGCGGGAACATGTTTTGGCTGGATACTGATAAAAAGACGGTGAGAACACAATACCATGCCGCTTTTGAAGATAAAAATAAATATTGCGTGCAGTCTTTCCGGAAGAGCGGGGCGGGCCTGCTACACATTCGCACGGACGATGATTATGTGAAGATACTCCAGGTATATTTTAAAGGCAGGTAGTCAACAATAGAAACCGTGGTCTAACTATCAGAAGGTGGAAATAATTAAAAAATGAAATTAATCAGGTCAGATAAAGCTAACAGATCGGTGGGTAAAGGCAATATCCTTTTTGTGGCGGGGCTTTTACTGTTGTCGTTTCCAACGTTTGCCCAGGGCGACGCCCATGCAGGTGCCCGTATTGACGCTAAGCAAATAGCCGTGGGCGACCAGGCCCGGCTCTTCATCGAAGTGCAGAATAATCCTTCGACCGGTGCGCTGCAATGGGCCGCGATACCCGATACTTTTAACAACCTTGAGGTTGTAGAAAAGGACAAAATCGACACCATTAAAAACGGTGCAATGGTCACCTACCGGCAGCGCCTACTTATTACCGGCTTCGATTCTGGGTTGTTCAAGATTCCTGCTTTTGTTTTTGCTGTAATTCCTAATAGCGGAACGGCATATACGGTGCAGACAGACTCTTTTACTCTATTGGTGCAGACCATGGCTGTGGATACTACCAAGGGCTTTAAGGGGATTAAGGGGATTATCTCCGTGAAGTCAACCTGGATGGATTATATAGGGTATATCATTGGTGGTATTGTGCTAATAGTGCTGGTTGTATTCGTGACCCTGTATTTCATCAGGAATCGCAAGGCAGCCCCGGCAAAGCCACGCGGTCCCGTGGAGAGCTTGCAAGACTATACATTAAGGTTGCTGCGAGAACTGGAAGCCCGACAGCTATGGCAGTCGCAGCAGGTGAAAGAATACTATGTGCAGCTAACTGAGATAATACGCAACTATATCGAGGCCCGATTTAATACACCGGCACTGGAGCTAACCACTGATGAACTGCTTTATAAAGCGCAGTTTCACAGGGAAATGCAACCCTACCTGGGGCTGCTCACAGAGTTATTGAATATTGCCGACCTGGCGAAGTTTGCCAAATTCCAGCCAATGCCGCAGGATATGACAGATGCAATGGAAAAAGCAAAAGAATTTGTTGACAGATCACGGCCGGTTGTTGTTGCAGCCCCGGCCGGAACTACAGAAGCTACAAACGAAAAGACACCTCCAACAGTATAAACCATGAGTACATTCCTGGACTGGAAACATATCACATTTGCGCAGCCTGCTTTCTTTGCATTGCTGCTGCTGATACCATTTATGATATGGTGGCAACTGCGCAGTAAAAAGGACGATAACCCGACGCTAAGACTTACTACATTGGCCGGGATAAGCAAGGAACATGCTGGTGGTAAGGCCGCCTTTCGCCCGGTGCTGTTTGTGCTGCGCATTATTGCGCTTATGGCGCTGTCTGTTGCATTAGCCAGGCCACAATCAAGCAACACCACGGAGAATATAGACAGCGAGGGTATAGACATTGTGCTGGCGATGGACGTTTCCGGTAGTATGGTGGCAGAGGATTTTAAACCCAACAGGATCGAAGCATCGAAAGCTGTGGCGCTGAAATTTGTGGACCAGCGGCCCACCGACCGCATAGGGCTTGTGATCTTTTCTGGTGAGAGCTTTACCATGTGTCCCATCACCATAGACCACAATGTGCTGAAAGAACAAATAGCGCAGGTGAAGAACGGTATGATAACCGACGGCACCTCAATAGGTATGGGACTTGCAACAGCGGTGGACCGCCTGCGCAACGCGACGGGCAAGAGCAAGGTTATCATCCTGATGACCGATGGGGTGAACAATATGGGGCTCATAGACCCAAGTACTGCATTGGAAATTGCAAAGGCGTTTAAAGTGCGTGTATATACAATAGGCATCGGCACTATGGGCCAGGCATTGATGCCCGTGCAAACCCCAATGGGCGTACAGAAGCAAATGGTGCCGGTGGAGATAGATGAGCCGTTGCTGAGGCAAATAGCATCTGAAACCCATGGCAAGTATTTCCGTGCAACGGGTAATAAATCCCTTGACGATATTTATAAGGATATTGACAAGATGGAGAAAACCAAGATCGACATTACTTCATACAAGCATTATGCAGAACTGTTTTTCCCTTTTGCATTGATAGCCCTGATTTGCCTGGCGTTGGAAATGCTGCTGCGCTACACAGTGTTCAGGAGTATAACGTAAAAGTGCGTAGTTGTCCCACACCTTTTTCAGGCGTGCGACAACTACCTATACCAACTTATCTTTTCTATTTCCCAAATCCTTTCAGCAGTCCACCAAGTAAATTCAGCGCTTTTTCTATTGTGCCCTCGCTGTCCACAGGCAGCTTCAGATAGGTTTGCCCGGTCTTTTCATCTTTCTCGGTGATGCTGTGGGCAAGCTGCCTAACGGCAGTTTCATCGCTCAAAGTATGCACCAACTGCGAAAAGAAGTTCATGCCATTTTGTACTAACGATGTTGCTGGGCTGTCGGTAATCTCTTTCGCTGCTTCCTTTTTACTTATCGGTTCGGGTTGCGTTTCCTCGTCCATTATCAGCACGTCCACTTCTTGATATGCGGGTTGCTGTTCGGTTGTCCCGGCGGCTACTTCACTTTTTTCCTCGGCATCAAATCCGTCAACTGTTTCAGGAATATCATCCGTTATCGTGGCCACAGATTCCATAAAGTTCTTAAACCGGTCTTCATCGAGGAAAATGCTGTCGGCGCCATTGTCTAACACTCCTGCTGCAACCTCGCTTTTGAATTTCAATGTTGATAGCATTTTATGCTCTATCGTGCCCTGGCTTACGAGATTGGTAATAGAAACATTTTTCTTTTGTCCCATTCTGTATATCCTGCCTATGCGTTGCTCCAGTACAGCGGGGTTCCAGGGGATATCCAGGTTAATGAGGTTCGCGGCAGCCTGCAGATTCAGGCCCACACCGCCGGCATCTGTTGATAGAAAGACTTTACACCCGGGATCGTTATTGAAATTCTTAAAAAGCTTTTCGCGGTTCTTGCCAGGTATGCCGCCATGCAGGTATTCAAAACCTACGCCCCTGTTTGTCAGTTCTATTGCCACGAGCCGGGTCATCCGTTCCCATTGGCTGAAGATGACCACTTTCTCATCTTCCATTTCCAGTAACTCGTCCAGTATATTGAAAAGCTCGTCTATCTTGGTTTGGTAGTTAGTGTCCTGCTTTACGATGTAGGTAGAATCACACACCATGCGCATCATGCTCAAAAAATTCATCAGCCGCTGCCTGTCTTCCTCGTTGAGGAACCCGAACCGCTGCCATTTGAGCATCAGTGAAGCTACGCTGGCCTTATATTCATCGTGCATCTCCATTTGTTCCGCGGTCATGGGTACAAAGAGATTTTTATCCATGCGTGCGGGCAACTGTTTCAGCACTTCCTTTTTTGTGCGGCGCAGCAATATCCCCGATAAGGTTGTACCTATTTCATTAAGCCCCTGGTAGCCGGTTACCTTGTGGGTTGTAGGGTCTTTTACCTGGTGGGCCGACAAGAAGTGTTGTAATGCGCCCAGCAGAAATGGATTTACATACTGCACGAGCGAATACAATTCTTCGATGTTATTTTCCAGTGGTGTACCGGTGAGCACAAGCGCATAGAATGTCTTTATCCGCTTTATATTTTGCGAAATTTTTGCCTTCCAGTTTTTTATGCGTTGGGCTTCGTCAAGAATGATCGCATCCGGCCGAACCGCGTTGATATTTTCGGTGTCGGCGCCAGCCATGTGGTAGCTTACGATGTTAAAATAGGTTTCGCTGTTTTTATATAACTCCCGCCGCACCAGGTAGTTTCCTTCAATAACAGAAACGGAATTGGTACCGGTAAATTTTTCTATCTCGCTTTTCCACTGGTACTTTAGCGATGTGGGGCAAACAATGATCACTTTCCGGGCATGAAAATATTTTTTCAGCATCATGGCCCATGCAATTGCCTGTATGGTCTTACCCAAGCCCATATCATCGGCCAGTATTGCCCTGCCAGCTTTTGCAGCAAACAGCACACCTTCTTCCTGGTATGGGAACAGGGTGACATTCACAAGGTCTTTCAAAAGTTTTTTACCTTGTTTTTTTATAAGCGTTTCCCTGTTTATTTTCTCCCTGTGGGCAATGATCAGTTGCAGTGCATCTTCGTAGCAGCGGAACGAAGGGTTGATACCATGCGCATCTTGCAGCAGCTTTTCTATGTCAAAGTATGCTGCTTGCAATAGGGTAAATTCGTTATCGAAAAACTGCTTTGCCCATTGCTCAAACTCCTCTTTATTATCGCTGCCTATCCGCAATTTAATCTTCCGGTCATCTAAGTAAGAGACATAAAGCGACGAGTAAGGCAATGCCGGCAATTCATTTAGTAGCTTTTTTGTTCCGCGTTTCTTAGCGATATGCAATCGCACGGCTTCTATGTGCTTGCAGGTACCCAGCAGATTGGTCTTAAAATCGGGGCAGGAACAAAAATTCAGGCTGTTATCCCTGCTTCGCAAAGCTACTTTGTAAGTGTTTTTGGAAATAGCATTGCTAACACTGTAGTCGCTATATACTGGCTCGTCACCAGTGTTCTTAATTTCAAAATTCTCCTTTTCGGCCACCTGTTGCCGTAGTTTTGTTTGCCACTCCTTGTGGCTCATATCGCCCGGCTTAAATGCAAATGATACCTGCAGGGGTATGTTGATCTTTCTCTTTTTTGTTTTCTTGGCTTTACTCTTGTTTGCAGATTTTTTGATGGCAGGCATAGACGAATGTATGAGCCGTAAAAATAGAATGAAAACAGAATTTACGGCAAATTATTAATCCACAGAACTGAGAATAATTTTTTGCTGCGGATACTTGTTTGTTATTGTTTTTTGTATATTTAAGCTACCTAAATGTTTGAATTATGAATTTCAGTCGCAGGGGTTTCCTAAGGTCGGCATCTGTATTGGCGGCCCTAACTATGACCGAGTTGCAGGCAATTGCCGCCAAGCACCATATTAAAAGCGATGGCAAGACGATTGAGCCGGATGATGAAGCCTACTGGAAAACGGTACGGCAACTTTTTCCGCTCACCAAAGACTGGACGTACTTGAATAATGGCACCTTCGGCCCATCGCCATACCCGGTGATTGACGCCATGCGCACCTCACAAATGGATGCCGATATGTATGGCAACTACGGCGGCTACGATAATACACCACCGAAGATAGCCAAATTTGTGGGCGCAGACCATGACGAAATAGCGCTGACCCATAATGTGACCGAAGGAATAAATATAGCGTGCTGGGGTGTGCCATTGAAAAAGGGCGACGAAGTGATCGTAACCACCCATGAGCATGTGGGCAATGCACTGCCCTGGATGAACAGGCAGAAAGTACATGGCATTGTAATTAAAAAATACACTCCCGCATCTACCGCGCACGAAACGCTGAACAGGATATCTTCGCTTATTAATAGTAATACTAGGGTTATTGCCACACCACACTTGCCATGTACACAGGGGCAGGTATTGCCGGTGAAGGAAATATGCCAGTTGGCGAAAGATAAGGGCTTGTATTCCCTCATAGACGGCGCTCACGGCGCTGGCATGATGCACCTGGACCTGCACGATATGGGCTGCGATACCTATGCAAGCTGCTGCCACAAATGGATGCTGGGACCGAAAGGGACGGGCTTCCTCTACGTTCGTAAGGAATTCCAGGATACATTGCAAGCCTTTTATTCAGGCGGAGGAACTGACGATGGCAAGTGGGACCTGATGACCGATCCCGTAACAACGAAGGGATATGCACCGAGCGCCCACAGGTACTTTGGCGGCACACAGGCCAACGGTCTATTTGCTGCGGTGAATGCAGCAATAGATTTTATAGAAACAATAGGCCAGGCCAATATCCATAACCGCATAAAGTATCTCGGTAAATATACGCAGGACAGGCTACTCGAATTTGGTGATAAAGTAGAATTACTTACGCCTACCGAAGAGCGCTCCCGTTGCGCCGTGAATGGTTTCAGGATAAAGGGTGTGGACTACAGCAAGTTTTACAACACCTGCGCCGAAAATAAGATACGCATACGCATGGTGCCGGAAAACGGGATCAATTGCCTGAGGGTATCCACACATATTTACAACAATACAGGAGAAGTGGATAAGCTGATGGATATGGTAAAGAAAGAGGTGTAGCCAAAGTTTACACTAAAAACGCCATCGCCACATTCACCGCTATTATTATCGAAAATCCGATCACTATGTACTTCCTGATGCCCTTGTCGCCAAGGGTTAGGGCGTAAGCCATTTTAAGTATGTTGTTACTGGCTATAGCCTGGAACGTAGCTACCGAGATCATAGCTATAGTTATGTCGGCATACTTGCCCTGGAACATATTCAACAGGAATGGGTCAATGTCTGTGACACCCACTATCAGGGAAAGTACACTAAGGCCGCCGTGGCCGTAATACTGCATGATGTACTTAGTGAGCAGTGAGAATACCACGTACAATACGCCAAATACAAGCGCAACACGTAACTCCAACGGATTTTGATGCATCACCGGCTCGTTTGATACTGCTACGGGTTTATCAGCCGCCGACCGGTATATAAAAAATGTAACGATGGTGCTTGCTGCAATAAGTATAAGAAAATAGGGTAGCAGATGAATGCTTAGTGTGGGGTTGAATATGGCAACCAGGATAAAGACCCGCAGGAACATTAATGAGGTAGCTGCAAGTATTGCTGCGGCATAATGAGCTGGTGCATCTGTTTTCTCTTTACTTTTTTTGGCAATTATAAATGTTGTTGCTGTGCTGCTGTACAGGCCACCAAGTATTCCGGTTAGTATTAGCCCGGCATTGGGGAAAACGTACTTTTTCAGGATGTAGCTGAGGTAGGAGATAGAAGATATGACCACAATGGCCAGCCATAGCTTGTAAGGCGAAACCGGTATGTCTGGTATTATTTCCTTGTCGGGTACAAGTGGGAGAATGACGCCGGAGAGAAAAACAAACTTGGCAAGCGTAATGAAATCATCAGTATATACCTTCTTCAGAAATTCCTTCACCCTGTCTTTCACCTCTACCAGGGTCATGACTATGGTAATGATGAGCAGCGAAAACCAAAGCGGAAATTGCTGGAGGATAAGCGGGAAGGCATAAATAAGGAGAGCAAGGATAATAATAGTGATGCCGTGATTGTCGCTGTTGCGTACCTTCTGAAAATAATATACCAGCAGCAGGAAGGTAATGCTGACAAAGCCGGCAACAAATATATGCGGCACAAGGTTTTCTGACCGGAGTAAAACAAAGCCTAAAAGTGCAAGGAACGCAAATGTGCGTTCGGTACCAAACAGGTAAGGCCGCGACTCCTCGGGTGTTTTTGTGTATATCTCCATCCCTATCAGGAATGCAAAGCCAACGCTTATCAGTAGCTGCGTCACACACGCCCCTATATCAGGAATTATCTGGTTCATAAATCGGGGATGATGATTGATTCTGATCCAAATATCGCATTTAATGATGATGAAAAGAATAGAATCCAAAAAAACCATCCAGAATTTCTAACAAATAGTATAGGGCGGCAATGCTTGTGCCGAAAGCAATAAGGACATTGATCTTATATTGCCTGTGTGCTGTCCGGTCTGCTTCCAGCTCCAGTTCGTTCACGCGCCGTGCTTCACTGGTAATATATCTTTCATCTTCCAGCAACTTACCATAACTCCCTTGCCTCTGCAGGTCGCGGCCCCGTGCAACGGTCAATTGCAGGTTTTCGCCTTTTTGTCTGGCAAGGCCATTCTCTAACAAAAAATTAGTGAGCGACTTTGGCATGTCCACATGTTGCCATAGTTGCTCAAACTCTGGGTTCTTTCCAAAAAGGTTTTTATAGGCTTCCGGAGGGATTTTAGCAATTATATCCTCCAGGTTAAATTCATCGTGCTCTGGTATATAGTGTTTTTGCAGCAGGAAGTTCAAGAGCTTTATGCGCCTGTCATCAAGAATGTTGTTTTGTGTGGGTTGTTCCATAAAGGTTTTTTGCACCCACGCACACAAAGGATATGCCAAAGTTTTTTCATTGAAATTTTGGCAAAGGCCCCGTTTAATTTTATCGGCATTTTGGAAAAAATGTCAGTGATGACCTATTGCAGCAATCTTATTTTTCCACATTTTATGCAATTTTATTTTTCTTAACGCGTTATTAAGGATAGGAAAGATAACTTTGCCAAAAATCAGGAAATAGCTGACAGACAATCACAATTTATTGCACGGTTCGTCACTTTTTCATTCATTCTTCATCAAAAACTTTTTATGAAACTAAGTTATGTTGCTTTAGTGGGATTATCATCTATGATGATGTTCTCCTGCGTGGTATCAAAGAAAAAATTGGCAGATTGTGCAAAGGCTAACCACAGGTTGGATAGCACTTATACCGTATTACAGACCGACTACAATAATTGCCGGGAACAACGTTCGGCTGACAAGGCAAGGATACAGGCCCTTGAGGACCAACTGGCATTTTTCAAAACCAACAATAACCAGATACTTGGGCAGATGAAAGATATGTCCATTATCACAGGTACGCAAGCAGAGAGCATTAAGAAGTCGCTGGATAACATAGGCGTGAAAGATGCTTACATCAAGGATCTGCAAACGGCTATGAACCGTAAGGATTCTATGAACATGGCGTTGGTAATAAACCTTAAGAGCGCTGTTGGGAACCTTGATGATAAAGACATCAATATCAAGGTTGAAAAAGGTGTAGTATATGTGGACATATCAGACAAGATGCTGTTCAAAAGCGGAAGCTACGACGTTACAGACCAGGCTGCTGAAGTGCTTGGAAAGGTGGCCATGGTGCTAACAAGCAGGCCTGATATAGAATTCCTTGTTGAGGGACATACCGATAATGTGCATTTTGAGCGCGGCGTACTGGAAGACAACTGGGACCTTAGCGTAAAACGTGCCACATCGGTAGTGCGTATTTTACAGGATAAATACCATGTGCCACCGGGGCGTATGACGGCTGCCGGTAGGGGGGAATATGTACCTGTGGCTTCTAATGACACTAAAGAGGGACAGGCCGCTAACAGGAGAACAAGAATTGTGATAATACCCCAGCTCGACCAGTTCTTCAAGCTGTTGGAAAAACCGAATAACTAATTTATCAATTGATATTGATCGGCCGGGTTTCGCTAAGAACGGAGCCCGGTTTTTTTGTGCGCTCAAGACACAATGCGTATTGAAAAAAACTACCTCGAAGTGTATTTTGTACTCCCGAAAGTAGGGGTATAAGAAGTATCGATAGTAAATACAGTTATTGTGCCAGTTGTGACCAAAGAGCCTTTCACCAATGCCCTGTTTGCACTCATTACAAATAGCTCAGTATCGGAAGTTGTGAGGTAAAGATAAGGGTAAACACGGCCGTTGTAAGAAAGCTCTTTGTCTGTGGCTACCGAGCTCAGAAACAGATAATCGGCTGGTTGGTTGCTGCTGCCATAGAGGGTTATTGCAGGCACTCCATTAATGGTACCTGAAACAGGCGGTATGGTGTTGTTTTTGGAGCAGGAAGCAACACACACGGCGATTGCTATAACTATGAACCTTCTCATTACCATACTAACGCAATTTACTTTCTTTTAGTAGCGTGTTTTGTTAATTCTCACCATTTCTTGAAAATTACAAACACAGCCGCTACCATCAGGCAGAAACCCACGATGTGGTTCCACTCCAGTTTCTGTTTAAAAACGACAATTGAAAACAGTGAAAAGATCACCAGCGTAATCGCTTCCTGTATAGTTTTTAACTGTACCAGCGTAAATGGGCCGCCGTCATCTTTAAATCCGATGCGGTTTGCAGGTACCTGGAAAAGGTATTCAAAAAAGGCCAGTCCCCAACTGATAAGAATTATGGAGAATAGCCCCAGGTCTTTGCCCCACGACATATCTTTAAATTTCAGGTGGCCATACCAGGCAAAAGTCATAAAAGTGTTCGATATAACTAAGAAGATGATCGTTGTTATTGCTTTCATATCCATTAGGTATTTCGCGCTACTCCTTTATTGCCTTAACAGTATAAGTGGCAACACCGTCTGCCATTTCGATGGTATATACGCCGCTTGCGAGTCCGGATGCATCTATTACGTCCACGTTCTGCTGTTTAAGCACAGTGCGGCCACCTTCATCACTTACTTTCACTGAATAGTTGGCAGGTTTTTGTTTAGGGAAAGCCAGCCGCCAGGAAGTTTTTGTCGGGTTGGGGTAAACCTGTAAAGCAAACCTCGAAGCAGGAATCGTTTTGATCCCGGAAGGCATTGGTTTTACGATGTTGTTTTCCCAAATTCCGCGTCCATAAGTAGCTACGCGCACTTTGTAATTTGCATAATTTATGTCCAGGTCATTTGCTATAACAGTAGGGAGGCCGGTACTATATATCGACCATCCGCTCATTGATGAATCGGTGTAATAAACGCCGAGGTCTGTACCAACAAACAGAGCGCCGGGTGTGCTGGTGTCAACGGCAATACAATCGGCCGGGATATTTGGTAGATTGCTGCTTATGTTGGCCCAGGTGGCACCGCCATCATTGCTCAAATATAGTTTTTCGCCTGCGGTATAGCCTGAGAAAGTGACAAACAGCCGTAGCGCATTTGAAGGATCAACGGCTATCTTAGTTATAGCTACTGAGGCTGCCGGCAAGCCGCTGGTAACGTCTGTCCAGGTGGTGCCAAAGTCTGTAGAACGTATGATATGGCTATAATCGGCAGCATAGATCACACTGTCGTTTGATGGTGCTACAACGAGTGAGTAGGCTCCTCCTGAGAATGGGGTGCTATGAGTGATGTTGTGAAATGTAGAGCCCGCATCATAAGTGGCATAAATGTTCTTGTAACCGAAATAGATAACGGACTGATTCATTGGGTCGAATGCTACAGGTGATGTCCAGTTGCCGGTCTCGGAAGTAATAGTCAGCCCTCCAAAGCTCGCACCCTGGTTATACGACATGGAGAAATAGCCATTTTGCGATGATGATATTTGCAAGTAGTCATTAAATGGATGTATGGCACAGGCCTCTCCGTCGCCACCGGTACACTCCGTCCAGTTGGTGCCGTCAAAAGTAAGGGAGCCGTTATCCTGCAAGCCACAGATCATATAATACGGGTTCTGGTGCGATACTCCAAGGCGATATATCTGCGATATCATAAGCCCGTTTGCAAGATTTTTCCATTTAGCGCCCCCGTTATATGTCACGCTGATGCCGCCATCGTCTCCCGCATATATAGTGTAGGGGTTGAGAGGGTTAATAGCCACCGCATGATTGTCAACATGTACGCTGTGGGACGGATTAAGCCCGTACCACGCAAAACCGCCATCGCTTGTCTTGGTCATAAATTCGCCAAATGCCAGTGCATAATTTGAATCGGTTGGAGATATTGCGAAAACCCGGTCGTAATAACCATAGAAGGAAGCGGAATCGCCAGGGCTGCCATAGGTAGTAGTAAATGTTACTCCGGCATCGTGCGACCATTGCATATTGTTGTGGGAGTCTAATAACCATACTGCGTTTGGTGCCGCATTGGAAACACCAAGTGTGGCCCTGTCGGCGGACGGGTTCAGACCGGTATTCAATACGCTCCAGGTGGCGCCGGTATCATAAGATACGATCAGATCAGAATTGGTAATTGCATATATGGTATCGGGAGAAAACGGCCGGAATGCCATACTGTAAACATGGTCAAATGAATAAACACTTGTCCAGGTAGCGCCTGCATCCGTTGTGCGGGAAATACCATTGCGCGTAGCAGCTAACAATATATTGGGTTGAATTGGGTTTATCAGCAACTTTTGTACGACTTCCCTGTCCGACTGTAAATAGCTGAGGCCGGTAGTATTCCAGGTGTTGCCCCCGTCGGTGCTCATCATAACGCCGGCAGAGTACAGGCCGCCCCAGAAAATGTTGTAGCCTTCTTCGTAGCCATAGCCATCGCCGGTAGCTGCATAAATAGTGTCGGTATGAATGGGGTTTACCGCAATGTCGGCAATACTTAAAGACGGAAAATTGTCGGTATTTGAATGCCACGTTGCGCCGTGGTCGTGGCTGATATTCACGCCGCCACACGCCGAGCCTATATACAAGGTATTTGTGTCGATCGGGTCAATAATAATGCAGTTTACCCTGCCGATACCATTATTTTTTATAGGTATCTTCATTGGGCCAACCGGCTGCCAAACTGTGCCGGTACTCGTGGTTCTCGCGCTGCTTTTTGTTGTTTTTTGAGCGTCTCTTTGGGCGGTCAGCAGGGCGTCTGGCCGCGGCAGGTTGCCGGTAGGGTAGCAGCGCACTTCTACATCGTTGAACCACCTGTTAAACCGTGCCAGGTCGTTATCATCGTCATTATCATTTTCTTCTGTGGGGTTGTGCAATACATGCAATAAATATTGTTGCCTTATGTTGTAAATGTTGTCCGGCTGGTTAGCGGTGCTATTGTCAGGTGTTTTAACCGGCAATTTGCTCAATTGCTGGGCATGCAAAGCTATATTTAGAAAAAAGCAGATCACTGTAA
>JABDBX010000006.1 GCA_013288445.1 Bacteroidota bacterium | reverse complement strand
TTTCGGTAAGCCTTAGCGCTGATAACAGTCTCGGCACCTTCAGCAAACTGAGCGATATAGGTAATGGCAGCACAAATGCTTTTACTAATTCAGGAACAAAGGACTTCAGCATGCTCATACCTTCCGGCGAGATACGCGGCCCATCGTTAATGATTGGTTTGAACGACAAGCATCAGCAAGCCTTCGCCCTCACTACAAGGATCAGGGTGATGAACCAGTTCAATCATTTCGACCAGTCGCTCTACTCCACAGTTACCAGCTCAGACCACTCCGCTAACCAGGACTACGAGTACAAAACAACCAATTTCAACTGGACAGCCCATGTATGGAGCGAGATAGGGCTTAGTTATGGATTAGTTATTCTGGATGAAGGGAAAAACCAACTAAAGGCAGGCGTAACCGGCCGGTACCTGGGCGGCATCGATTATCTGAGCTTGAAAGGGAACAATCTCGATGTAAAATATCCGGCCAACAGCGATTCGTTTTTCGCATCCAATTCCGACCTTGAGTTTGCCAGCAACGTTATAAGCGCCGACAACGGCGTTAAGAATGGTATTAATGCCTCGGGTGTGCTCGGGTCACTTTTTGGTTCCAAGCAGGGTTCTGGCTTTGGCGCAGATATTGGCGTTACCTATACCTACCGGGTTGGTGCGAAGGAAGGGATGCCGGGAAATAATAATTTTGGCGCCACCGATGGGCACAAGCTCACGGTATCTGCTGCAGTTACTGACATTGGGGCAATAAGGTATAACGAGGGAAACAATTTTACTGTGAATGTAAGTGGCAATGGCTACCTCACCGGCCTGGGGCTTTCCCAGCACGTAAATAATTATAACGATTTCAGAAGCTACGTTCAAACGCAGGGCTTTAATGCCGATACCGGAACAAAGGCTACTAAAGTTTACATGCCTACTGCCTTCGTGTTCAGTGCAGATTACCAGGTACGGGAGCGCTTCTACGTGAATGCAGCATATGTGGCCAATCTTGCTAACCGGCAGAACTTTGGCAACTCCTACTATGACCAGGTAACTATCACACCCCGGTTCGATACCCGCCTAATAACGGTAGGCGTACCGCTTACCTATAGTATGCTGGCCAACGACTTTAAAATGGGCCTGGGTTTCCGCGTCGCAGGATTTATGATCGGCAGCGATGATATGCTTGCCGTGTTCAGTAATCATCAGCACGGGTTTGGATTTTATATAGGTGGGTTTATACCCATTTACCGGAAGGCGCCAAAGGAAAGCGATAGTTTAAATTAAATAATGTGTTCGTGTTTTTAGATTATATTATTAATTTACGGTCGGATGTGTGCTGTGTGGCTGGTTTAAATTCGTATTAATGAGGATATTTCTATACATTATTATTGCAGTTTTTATATCTGCTACTGCAAAGGCGCAGTTTAATTTAGGTATTGCTACAGGCAACTGGAGTGGCATGAACAGCCTGTACCTCAACCCGGCCGATATAGCCGACAGCAGGGCAAAATTCGTCATCGATATACTTTCCGTTAATGCAGGCGTAGAGAATAGCCTGGGTACCATTAATTCCCGGAACGGCCTTATAGGCGCGGCGCTTCACGGAGATAGCACCAATCATTTGTTCAACTATTCCAATAGCAATAAATTCAGCCTTTTGGCGCCCTATGCCCAGATACGCTTGCCAGGCATAATGGTGAGCATAAACCACAAGCACAGTTTCGCGCTCACCACCGGCATACGGGGTATGAACCAGTTCAATAATTTCGACCAGTCACTCTATAAGACTATTGCCGACCCTACCTATGTACCCAATGGGAATGTTGACCTTACCTCAAATAAGTTTAACTACACTGCCCAATTGTGGAGTGAGGTGGGCCTTACTTATGCGGGTGTAGTTTTAGACAAAGAGGAACATGAAATAAAAGTGGGTGCTACGCTACGTTACCTTGGCGGCATAGGCTACCTGAGCCTCAAAGGCAATAACCTTAATGCACATTATAAATCAGGGGTGGACTCTTTGTATGTTACAAATACCGACCTCGAATTTGCCAGCAATATAGTAAGTACAAGGAATGCAGTTTTCAACGGTTTCTCAAACGGCAATTTCCTCAATGAATTTTTTGGCGCAAAAGGTGGTGTTGGTGTAGGCGGCGACATAGGCGTAGTATATGACTATATGCCTGATTACGAGCGGGACAAATGCGAGGGTGAAAACAAATCAGTACGCACCGACCATTCAAAAAACCGCTACAAATTGCGCATATCCGCTTCCGTGATGGACATAGGCGCTATTACCTATAAAAGCCAGTACAATTCTAATGCCGAGGTAACCGGCAATGGCAACATCAGCGGATCCGATTTCAGTAACAATGTTCATAACTACAATGATTTCAGGGCATATTCTGTAAGTCACGGATTTACCGCCGATACATCTCACCAAAATACAAAGGTGTACATGCCCACTACTCTAAGGCTGTTTGCCGACTACAATATTTTGGGTCGCTTTTATGTTAATGCAGGCTACATCGGCAACCTTGCAAACAGGCAGAATTTCGGTAACTCCTACTATAGCCAGATCACCGTAACACCGCGCTACGACTGCCGCAAACTAAGCCTGGCATTGCCAATAACTTACAGCATGTTAGATAAGTCTATGAAAATGGGCTTTGGCATCCGTTATAGTGGGTTCTATATAGGCAGCGATGACATGATAGGGTTGGTTGCCAGCAACCAGTCTGGAGTAAATATTTATGGTGGCGGCTTTATTGAGATCAATAAAAGGAAGCCTAAAGGAACTGTGCTGCCTAAGGAAGATGTCGTGCCTGAGCCCGATATGGAACACGGTGGTAGCCCCGACACTACTGTCAATAGCCCCGATGGTTCCGCATCAATGTTTAATAACCGCGTCAACAGCAAATATGCTATAGGCCAGCAGAAAACAGTACCTGCAAACTCAGAAAGCATAGCCGGGCCGGAGAAACAATACGCTATAAAAAAGCAGGAGTAATCTTCATCAACCCAATTCGGCCTGCGTGATTGCTCCGTCGGAGCAAAAGCTTTGTAGTATGCTGGACAAGGCTTTACGGCGCTCCGTAGGTGCGCAACTACTCGCGTCTAATGCCGTTTTTTTTAATGGTTAACTGGTATTATCTACGTGGGACGTGGGAAGCCCTGAAAGGGTGAAATCTATTAGCGATGGGCATCGCCCATCGAACTCTTGCAGGTAAGCCTTGTGCGGGAGCGAAGGAGATTAGGGGGATGTTTTACTATTAATGATGGTGGTTCTTTGTAAAGCTAATACATCCTATAGGACTCCTAAAAGAAAATAATTCTCAAACCACCTGCTACAACGATCGCAACTATTACCGCCACCACAACATACGTGGTAAAATCGGAATCAAAAACAGCCCTGTTTGTAAATTTCAGTTTCATTAACACGAAATTAAGGAACTGATTCCAAATAACCAAAATTATTGCTGGTAATTAATAACTTACACGGAAAAATATAATTATATCTAATGATTGCAGTTGTATAACTCGTTAGCAAATACTAGCAATATTCGTTCCTTATGCCAACAACTAAATGTCGTCTATCTCCACCGTTTCATCCTTCGCAGGGCGTATCAGTTCATATCGCTTTGCGAAGTTGCACCAATGGCAGGTTTCCTCGCCACAACCCCGGTCGAACTCATGGTTCATTATGCGGGTGTAAACATCTTTTATTTGCCCGCGTACTATTTGCTCGTCCTGGGCAAATACAGGCACTACCACCTGTTTGTATTCGCCTGTCTTACTTTTTTGTATATAGTCAAACATGCCAAGGGTAACCTTTCGCGGTCGCTCCTCATAGTTTTCAAGCAGTAGCTTGTAGAAGACCATTTGCCGCCAGTAGTCGCCGCCAAGCGGGTCTTTTTCATTGGGCGGAGCGGTCATTGGCGTTGCTGATTTATCGGGATCACCCGTTTTATAATCAACTACTTTGCAGCTATCGCCATTCAGTTCTATCTTATCTATTTTGCCCGTAACGGGTATGCCATCGAGCAGGTAGCGGGGCACTTTGAACTCTATTTCCACATCCTTATGAAAGGTAGTGACGTAGTGATCGTAGTACTCCGACAGCAGCGTTGCGCCCTGCTCTAAGCGGCGGTCCAGCTGCACAGGTGTGAAGCACGAAACTTCCGAAAACAATGCCGACCTGAATACCCCAAGCACATGATCTTTATCGGGAAACACGCCATGTTTCAGCTTCATATCCACAAACAAGCGTTCCAGCGCAGTATGCACGGCACTACCAAAGGCAAGTGCATCATTTTTCTGGAAGGGCACTTTAAGGATGTTTTCATAATAGAACGCAAGCGGGCAATGTAGGAATTTAGAGAGTGATGTGGCGCTTACTATAAACTGCTGCAGTTCCCGCTCTATCCATTGCGCATTGGCGGTTTTTATCCGTACCTCAGGTACTGGTTGTATGGCCAGCTCCATAAACCGCACCAGTTCGGCCGAGGGTACTGTTCTTGTCGTTCGGTCGCCTGGCGCGCATATTTCGTCCACGAATACAGATGTTTCCAGCGGCTTGCCCAGGTTATCACTAATAGCAAAGGAAATGTGCAGGTACTTTTTAGCCCTTGTGATAGCCACATAAAACAAGCGGCGCGCTACTTCTACCTTATTCGTTTTTTGTGCATTTTCTTCCGTAGCGGTAATAGTATCAGGCATCCGGTACTCATTATTGCCGCCTCTTTTATCTTCCCAGAAATTCTTGGTACAGCCAATAAGGAACACATGTTCAAATTCATTTCCCTTAGCGCTATGGGCGGTAAAGAAATGAACCCCAAGGTCGTTTTGTATCACCCGCTGCACTGGTAGCTCAATGTTCTCATCGTTCATCCGGGCAATCATCTGCAACAGCCCGGCCGGTTTTAATTTGGCATTCCGGCCATAGGCGTCCTTCACAAATTCAAAGAATGTATTCAGCGCCTGTATATTCCACACATGGTTGGCGCTGCGCACCAGGTGGGCTACTATGCCGCCTTCGTGCATTATTTTCTCCAGTAGCAGGGGCAGTGGTAGCGATAGTTGTTGTTGTTCCCAGTTATCAAGGCACTTGCCCAGCCGGGCCATAGCCTTGGCAGACGGCAACCCCAATGATTCCAGCAATAGCACATTCGATAACAGCAGCCGCCAGCGTATGGGCCCCTTGTCTTTCCGGCTGTGTTGCAGGTATAGCGCAAGCTGCGCAATATCTGTAGGAGCTATCCCGAAATATGGCGCGTGCATGAGCTCAAACAAAAGTTCCTCCCCGTCAAATGTTTTCTTTCGTTCTTCGTCAAGGTAAGCCAGCACATTCAGCAGTTGCTCTATCAGCGGCTCTTTAAGAATGTTCGTCGGCTTTTTTACATTGTATGGTATGCCCTTCCGTTCCATCATAGCTATGATGTTTGCGGCCTGTTTGTGCTGCGCATAGAGTATGGCTATATTGTTAAGCGCCACCCCCGATTGTTGCAGCTTTTCCACCTGCATTACTATGTCCGCTTCCTCCTGTAGTATATTATTATATACCGCTACAACCGGCTTTACCGTGTTTTCACCATTCAAAAACCGGTCGGCGGAGGCTACTATCTGTTTATCCAGCCGCAGCTCGCGTAGTTGGTTTATGAGGCGCTGCTCATTGTTTTGTATAGATGCCATCGCCTTATCAAGTATATGCTGCGAAGACCGGTAATTGTGCGGCAGCACTATTATCTTTATCGACTCTTTATACCGCTCATAAAAATCAACAATATTGCGGATGCGCGCTCCCTGGAATTCATACACGCCCTGGTCGTCATCGCCCACTACAAAAATGTTCGGGTCTTCCCAGTAGGCAGCGAGGCCATTAAGCAGTTCATTCTGTGAGCCATTGGTATCCTGGAACTCATCAACGAGTATGAACTGGTAGCGCTCCTGGTAGCTTTGCAGCAGGGCAGGGTGTTCTTTAAAAGCATCAAGCACCCACATGATCATATCGTTGAAGTCGTACCGGCCTGCTTCCTTCATCATGGTCCCATAGGCGGCATACAGTAGGGCGGCAGAGCGGGTGCTTTCCATTTTCCTTACCTCTTCATTTACCAGCGCCTGTTTCACATCGCCTTTTTGGTATCCCTTCCCTGCTCTCTTATATATATATTCCTCGCGTTCTGGCAGGCTGCTTATATAGTTGTCTATAGCTTCCGAAATTAGCTCGGGGGCCAGGTACTCGCGCTTCATCGCATCAAAGAGCCTGCTTAGTTTACCCGTATCAGAATAAATGTTGCCGCTTAATTTGCGCAGCAAATGCCCCTGCGGCAGGTCTTCCAGCATTTTATAGAGCATCTCTGTGCGCTCCAGGTCGGTGATGGGTTGCAGGCTGCGCAGGCTGAAATATTCGCTGTTGTTCTGGATAACGTTATTACAAAATGCATGAAAGGTGTGGATGTTTACCTTGTGGGCTGCCGGCCCTATTATCTGCACTAAGCGCCGCCGCATGGCGTTTGTGGCCTCTTCGGTATAGGTTAGGCATAGTATTTCGTGGGGCTGCACCTGTGCCTCGCTGCGCATCAGGTTGGCTATGCGCATAGACAGCACCTCCGTTTTCCCGGTGCCCGGCCCTGCAATAACCATCACCGGCCCGTAAATATGGTCCACGGCTTCCCGCTGCCTGTCGTTCAGTTTGTTATATCGTTCCAGGAAAAGGTCCTCTTTGGGGAGCATGGGGCAAGTTATTGTAGCAGATAAAGTTACGAAATGATTGTCGGCAAGGCTATGAGAGTATAAACTCCTTGTGCCTATTCCTTACAATTACACAGTAATACTCTTTACTACATTTTCAGAAAGGCCTGTTATTTTAACCGTTTCAGCTATACTCATACCTTGCCGAATGCAGCTTTCGGCAATTTCAAATTTTCCTTCAAATTTTCCTTTATTATAGTTGCCCACAATAATACCTTCACTATCCCGCCAGTTTTCAATATAACGGTGGTAATCTTTCCTTTCCGGTTCGGTCAGTTGAAGGTAGTTCAGCTTTTCTTTCGCTTCTTTAAGCCCTTTTGCCTTAGTGCCTTCCTGTATTTCCTGGGTCTTCAAAAAACTTATCCATTCGTCAAGGGTATCCTTTGCAATATTGTCAAAATCATTGACTTTAATGATATAATATTGGGGGTAAACTTTAGACACAAGATCTGTCTGGAAAATTTCTTGCTCTTGTTTTGATAACTGCAACATGTCCTTTTTTCGCTTACCCCAGAAGGTGGTCGAGCCATAATATATGTAGTCAGTACCCACGCCCAAATCGAAATATACAATATGAATGGATATCACTTTCTTTACATTGCTATATGGCATTCCTTCGTCCATGTTATCCACAATGAGTTTCGATGTGCCGAATAGCATTCTTAATAGATAATCAGGCTGGTAATCATTCTGTATTTCTATGATTACTAACTCACCTTGAGAATTTTTTACCAAAAGGTCAACCCGGTTGAATTTATTATCTGCCGTTTCTTTATTGCTTTCACCTTCCAATATGTTTTCTATCTTAATATCATCCTCCAGCAACTCGCTCAAAAATCCTTCCAGGATACCAAAATTGGCTTTATTTCTTAGTAGCCTTTTTATAGCCCAGTCGAACCGGATAAGATTTTTCATTTTCAAGAATTTTTCTAAAAAGCAAATATAATCAAATAACCATTTACCGAAATTGTGCAGCAACACCCATTAAAGAATGTTATACTTCTTTGCCGCCTCTACTCGAGACGCATTAAAATTCCAGGTATCACGACTTAACATTAAATTAATATTGGCGTAACATTGGCGTAATGAGTGGATATTTTCTTTGCACTCAATTAAAACACACACGCAATGAAAAAAACATTTACAAAAGCCAGCATTTATTGCTCTTTACTTTTATCGTTAGCAGGAGCTGCTAAGGCACAATCTACTGACACTACCGCAGAATTTAAGCCAGGTGGCAAATTATGGGGTTATGCATTCGGCGATTACGCTTACAAAGGCGGAGCGGACGAAGCAGGCCGCGGAGGTTCAAACCAATACACAAAAGTACCGGTAAATAGCAATGAATTCCAGTTCCGCCGTGTTTATCTCGGTTATAACTACGACATCAGCAGGCATTTTTCTGCAGAGTTACTTTTAGCAGCTGAAGATGATTTTGCATCAGGCGTATTAGGACAAAGCAATGGCGACATCCTGGCAAACAACAAATTTGCGCCTTACCTGAAATTGGCAAATATCCGCTGGAAAAATTTATGGAAGGGAACTGACCTCGTTGTAGGCCAGGCGCCAACTCCGGCATTTGCACAGGGTTCTGCGCTGAAAGAAAATGCAAGAAACACCCAGACTTCGGAAGAAGTATGGGGATACCGCTCTATAGAAAGGACCATTACTGATATCCGTCGCACCCCTTCATTCGATATGGGCGCTTCATTACAAGGCTGGTTCGATAGCAAAGGCAATTTCGGTTACGACCTTATGGTAGGTAACGGACAGAGTGCAAAGCCTGAAAACGATCCTTACAAATGGTATTACGGCGATGTTTATGCCAAATTCCTGAACAAGAAACTGATCATTGACCTGTACCAGGATTACGAAAAACTTAACTGGGGTGTTTGGGCTCCAGGCGCTAAAGCAGGTGTTGAAAGCCCTAATGGCCATAGGTATAACGACCGTAACATGACCAAGTTGTTCATCGCTTACACCGTTCCTAAATTCACAGTTGGCTTTGAAGGCTTCATGAACACATTGATGGGCGACGTTACCGTTGTTGGTAAAGATGGCAACACATACTACCGCACTACAAAAGCAACTGGTTTATCATTTTTCGTAAAAGGCCGTATCTCTACCGATAAGTTAGGCTTCTTTGCCCGTTTCGATAATTATGACCCAACCGGAAACCTGAGCTCGATTGTTAATGACAAGAATACTAAAACTTATTCTGCTGGTGTTTCCCAATACGACCCAAGCAACAAAGAAATGTTCGGCACATTCGGTATAGATTATACACCAATAAAGAATGTACACTTTATGCCAAACGTATGGGTAAATACTTACCAGAGTGGTGTTAGCGCAACAGGTAAGAACTCTGCCGGTACTACTTATGCATCAATGAACCCAGCGGGTATATCAGGTATCAATGGTACGGATGTTGTGTACCGTCTTACTTTCTATTTCATATTTGGTAAATAAGGTAAAGGCTACAATCAGTTAACCATAAAATTAAAGATATGAAAACGCTAAAAAGTTTAGTACTGGTATGCCTTGCCGTAATAATTTCAGGCGGCGCCATGATGACTACAAGTTGTAATGGTTCAGGCGGGTCGAAAGCCGACAGCACTGCCTCGGGCGAAGACAACTCTATTATGGGCGCAGGCAGCTCGTTCGATAATCCATTGTTCTCAAAAATGTTCTCTGAATATAATAAGAGCAATGGCTTAAAGATCAACTACCAGTCTATAGGATCAGGTGGCGGCATCAAGGGCCTTACAGATAAGACCGTTGACTTTGGCGCATCAGATGCTCCGTTGAGCGACGACCAGGCTAAGGCAATGACCGGCCCGGCTATTCATATCCCTGTTACTGCGGGCGCGGTAGTGCTTAGCTACAACCTTCCTGATATGAAGGACACGCTGAAGCTTACACCGGAAGTGCTTGCAGGCATGTTCCTCGGCGATATTAAGAAATGGAATGACCCGAAAATTCAGGCTATTAATAAGGGTTCAAAACTTCCCGCAATTGATATCGTTATAGCTCACCGCGCTGACGCAAGCGGTACATCCAACATCTTCACCACCTACCTTACGAAAGTAAGCAAGGATTGGGAAACAAAAGTTGGTAAAGGTTCTTCTGTTAGCTGGCCGGTTGGCTTGGGTGGCAAAGGCAATGAAGGTGTTGCTGGTACAATAAAGCAAACCCCTGGTGCTATAGGCTATATTGAGTTGGCTTATGCAATTCAGAATGGCATGGCGTTCGCTAAAGTAGCTAATAAATCAGGCGCTTTCATTACGCCTAGTATTGCCAGCGTTACTGCTGCTGCAAATATTGATATACCTGCCGATGGCAAGGTTTCCCTTACCAATACCGATGCCGCGGATGGTTACCCTATATCTGGCCTTTCTTGGGTGATCATTTACCAGGAGCAGAAATATAACAACCGCACCTCCGACAAGGCGTCAAAAATGCTGAAACTGATCCAATGGATGATCCATGATGGCCAGGCATTTTCAAGTGCACTCAACTATGCGCCATTGTCTGAAAAAGCAGTTAGCGTAGGTGATGCCATCCTTAAAACAGCTACCTACGATGGTAAGCCTGTATTGCAATAATCTGCAACAACTTTTCCAATGGAAACATCTGTTGAAAACGAACTGATTACCCGCAACGACATATCGTTGCGGGTAATTACTTCTGAAAAAATAAGAGATATAGTGAAGGGGATAAAGAGAGTAAAACGTTCTCACCGGCAGATCCGTGCCGAGAATGTTTTCAGGCGTACTTTGGTGATCATCGGCCTGGCAATGGTAGTATTGGTTGTCGGGATAATGCTTACACTCATTGTCCAGTCCATTCCCTCATTAAAGGCGTTAGGCATAGGTTATTTGTGGGGCCAGACATGGGATCCTGTCAGAGACGTATATGGTGCGCTTCCATTCCTTGCGGGAACGCTGCTTACGTCCTTCCTCGCGCTTGCTCTTTCCATTCCTTTTTCTTTTGCGGTAGCTATTTTTCTTGGTGAATATTATCCCAAAGGCTGGCTGGCAAATCTGCTGAAGAACACCGTTGAGCTTATTGCTGCCGTCCCTTCCGTTATATACGGCTTCTGGGGCCTTGCGGTCTTAGTGCCTATCGTGCGGAGCATGGAAGCATCTATAGGCATACCTTCCATTGGGTATGGTATTTTCACATCCTCGCTTATCCTTGCAGTTATGGTCATCCCCTACGCAGCTTCGCTGGGCAGGTCTATGATACAAATGGTTCCTTCCAACCTTAAAGAAGCCGCTTATTCATTGGGCGCTACAAGATGGGAAGTTATCAGGAGTGTTATTCTTCCTTACACTCGTTCTGGTTTATTCGCCGGTGTTCTTTTATCACTTGGTCGCGCTCTTGGCGAAACAATGGCGGTAACAATGGTAATAGGTAACACACCGTTAATGCCGAAAAATATTTTTTCCACCGGCAACACTATGGCCAGCGTTATAGCCAACGAACTCGGCGAAGCCGATAAGATGGTGTACAACTCTGCGCTTATCGAATTGGGCCTTGTGTTGTTCCTTGTCACTGTAGTTATCAATATGATCGGTAAAAAGGTCATCAGCCGTTTTACAAACGAATAATTTATGAGCAATCATGTAAAATACAGGATCGGTAAGAGCACTGGCTTCCAGGCGCTTACTATTGTGCTTGCTACATCCTGCGTGATTCCGTTAGTAGCTATTTTGATGTATATCATAAAGGCCGGGATCACCAAAATAAATTGGAATTTCCTTACTAATGTGGAGAAGCCCGTTGGCGAGATAGGTGGCGGTATTGCTCATGCACTTATGGGCAGCATCCTTGTGATATTTTTCGCATCGTTAATAGCCATTCCTATAGGCATTCTTTGTGGCATATTTTTAAGTGAAAATAAAAAGAGCCGTCTTGCTTACTGGAGCCGGTTATCAGTTGATATTCTCCAGGGTGTACCGTCTATAGTGATAGGCATTGTGGCTTATATATGGCTGGTAAAACCGTTTGGATATTCTGCCTGGTCTGGTAGTATTGCATTGTCTATTATGATGTTGCCTATCATTATCCGCTCTACCGAAGAAACTTTGAAAATGCTCCCTGATACGCTCCGCGAAGCTGCTTTTGCGCTGGGTATGCCATTTCACCGGGTGATATTGAAGGTCATAGTGCCTTGTGGCATCAGTGGCATCTTATCAGGCGTTATGCTCTCTGTAGCAAGAATAGCTGGGGAGACCGCACCCCTGTTGTTCACAGCATTCGGTTACCAGTTTTTTTCTACAAATATGAATAAGCCTATGGAAACCCTTCCGCACCTCATTTTTAAGTATGCCATAACGCCTTATAAAGATTGGCAGGACCTCGCCTGGGGCGCATCTTGCATACTGCTTATATGGGTATTGCTATTGAACATTCTCACAAAGCTGATAACTAGAAGATGGAAAGTACAATTGTAAAGTCAGTTGATTACAACGCTTATTTCGGGGATAATCACGTTGTGAAAAATGTGAACATAGAGATTCCGCGCAATAACGTGATCGCGGTAATGGGCCCATCAGGATGTGGTAAAACTACTTTTCTGCGCGGCATCAACCGTATGCACGAGCTTATTCCCGGCGCTACGGCAAAAGGCAAAATAATGCTGAACAACGAAGACGTTATGGAAATGCACCCCATCTTCGTTCGCCTCAAGATAGGCATGGTTTTCCAGCGCCCTAATCCTTTCCCCAACCTCAGCATTTACGACAACGTTATTGCAGGTTATAAGCTGAATGGCATAAAATTGCCAAAGGCAGAGAAAGATAAAATAGTAGAGCATTCGCTTACAAGGGTGGCTTTGTGGAAAGAAGTAAAAGACTCACTTACCAAGAAGGGCTCATTCCTTTCTGGTGGGCAGCAGCAGCGTTTATGCATTGCGCGCGCAGTGGCTATGGAGCCCGAGGTGCTTTTGTTTGATGAGCCTACATCAGCATTAGATCCGATCTCTACTTCTACAGTAGAGGAACTGTTTCATGAACTGAAGAAAAACTATACGCTCATCATTGTAACCCACAATATGCAGCAGGCTGCCCGTGTGAGCGACCGTACGGCATTCTTCTATATGGGCGAGTTGGTGGAATACGATAATACAAAGCAGATGTTTACGAATCCGACAGACATACGCACACAGAATTATATAACCGGGCGGTTTAGTTAAAAATCTATTGGCTCATTTTAATAAAGAAGTTCAAGTAAAAAATCATCAGTGTTATGACACAGTTGGAAAATGAGATACAGGCGGTAAAAGTGGAGTTGGTGAGCATGTGGAACCTGGTAGAATCCCAGTTGCAAAAATCCAGGGCGGCAATGCTCAACTTTGACCGGGACCTCGCCCGGGAGATCGTGACCAAAGAAAAGCGTGTCAACGCGTTTGAGCTAAAATTAGACAGGGATTGCGAAGATATTTTTGCGCTCTATTGCCCCGTTGCCATTGACCTCAGGTTTTTGCTTGCCGTATTGAAGATCAACAACAACCTGGAACGCATAGGCGATATTGCTGAGGGCATTGCAAAATACATCATAGAGCCCATCAAGGATTTCGACCATTCCTTATTTGCCAAAACAGATCTCATCAAAATGTTTGATGACTCTATTAAAATTCTGGCTGATGGCCGCATGGCTTTCGAAAAAGAAGACACCATTCTCGCCCGCAGCATCTTTAAGAAAGATGAAGTGCTGGACATAATAAACCAGGATGCAATAGAACGTATAAGCGAGTGCATAAAGGAAAACCCGGATCTGATGAAGGACGCGCTTTACGTGCTTTCTATCATCCGCAAATTGGAGCGCGTGGGCGACCAGACAAAAAATATTGCTGAAGAGATCATTTTCTACATTGAGGCTAAAGTGCTGAAGCACCAGCAGGAATCAAGTAAGAACTAAATAATAACCGCAACCGCATTGCGGAAAAGGCTATAAGGCACCGACATGCATTGAGTGTGTATAAATGTTGGCGCTTTATATGAGACTCCGGCTTTGCCGGAGTTTTTTATGCCTGTATTGCACCACCGTAGCCTGTTTTGAAGCGAACTGGCAAAATGTCAATTCATAAATATATTGCAAAAGGAGCCATTGGTGGACACATGCAGGGTTAAGGCATGAACTCCGCTCACGTTCCCGGTGCCCGAATAGGTAAGGGATCCTACAGTTTGGGTAGGTATAGTGATCTCGGAAGAGGTGCAACTAAACAGGCCGTAAACTTTATTTCCCGTATTATTCATATTGTTGAACCATATCTTGTTCGGAACAGTGGCATCGGCAGTTACACTATCATGGTAAGAGGTAGTTAAACAATCCGAGGCTACAGAATAGCTCCCTGTAAATCCCCCCGCACAGTCGGGCGCCGCCTTTACCTTGAGGTTAAAACTGTATGATTTCACCTTGCCGCTGGCGGTAGTTGCCTTAAGTGTCATGGGGTAGTTGCCAGGTATGGCGCTTGCTAAAGTGGTATCGAACAAAGTAAGCATTGTGTAATAGGTGGGGATACCGCTAGACACCCAGGTAGAATCCATGGCAATGCCCGGAGGTAAAGCCGATAAGGATAAGGTGACAGTTTCCTGGGCAGAATCGGAATACTGGACCGTAATATTCATCCCGGCATATTGCAATACACTATTTTGCATTTGCAAATCGGAGACCCCGGTAACTATAAACGAAGGCTGTGCCGGCGCCAGAGTTGTTGTATTGTTAGTAGTTTTCTTGCAGGATAGCGCAGTTGTGAGTGCAAGGCACATTAGCAGTAATATCTTTTTCATAAAATCGTATTAGTGGCTGTAAATATATAGACGTAGGAAAATTGGTTTCTGTTGGGGGATGATGCAAAATATCTAAATCGTTGATGGATAACGCTGATGTGATTAGCTTATTGCACTATAGGAGAAAACAATACCGAAATTAGATGTATGTACATACATTTGCGTAGGAATTAAATAAATCCAGCAAATATGAAAAAAACAGCATCCTTAATTATCGCCTGCTCGCTATTTGTTGCAGCAGCAACTGCCCAAACACAACCTGCCAAAGTAAAGCCGGTTGCAGCAAAAGAATCAAACCAACCTTCAAAATGGGCGAATGATCCTACACATTCATCCATAAAGTTTACGGTATCGCACCTTACAGTATCTGAGGTTGAAGGCCGTTTTAAGAAATTCAACGGTACGATTGAAGCGCCAACCAGCGACTTTAATAATGCCATGATAAACTTCTCTGCCGATGTAGCTACAGTAAGCACGGATGATGATACACGTGACGGCCACCTGAAAAGCGATGACTTCTTTAATGCTGAGAAGTACCCGCAAATGACATTTAAGAGTACATCATTTAAGAAAGTAAAAAATAATGTTTACTCGCTTGAAGGTAACCTTACTATACGCGATGTGACTAAGAAAGTAAAGTTTGCTGTGGTTTATGGTGGTACTATGGTTGATCCGTGGGGCAATACCAAGGCGGGTTTTAAAGCCACCGGCAAGATCAGCCGTAAAGAGTATGGCCTGAAATGGAGTAAGATGACCGAAATGGGCGGCGCAGTTGTGGGAGACGATGTGAACATGATACTGAACCTGGAGTTTGCAAAGCAAAAAGCATAAATAAAATGTTTTGGATTGGATGATGGTTTGAAGATGAAGTAAGACGGTATGGCGAAAGCTGTACCGTTTTTGTATTATAGTTATGACCTATTTTTGTAGCACCGCAGTAGTAAAAACCTAATAGCATGGAAATAACCAACAACAAAAAGATGTACCGTTTTGAAGCGGCATTGCCCGATGGCGAATTTGCTACGCTTGAATACCGCTGGCTGAAAGGTAGTATGGTGCTCATGCATACGTTGGTACCCCCATCTGGTCGGGGTAAGGGTGTAGGCCCTGCCCTTGTGAAATACGTGTTGGATTACGTTCGTGCGCAAGGCCTGAAAATTGTAGTTTATTGTCCGTTTGTAGCAAAGTACATGACCACCCACCCGGAATATAACGACCTGGTTGCTTAATGGTTCAAAATCCATGTTTTGGCTAATCTCTTTTAATGTTGCCTCCTACCATTGAAAAAATATTTTTGTGGATAACTACGTATTATCGCGTCTTTGCTATGATATGCCTATAATGCATTGTAGCGGATGGCGATTTTTTGGGTGACCCCATTGGTGACCCCATTTTGGGGGTGGATGGGGTGAGCTTCTTACCACTAAGTACACAAAGGAGGGCACAAGGATCACAAAGCTCGTATAGTCTTTTAAAGAACACGAAGGCGTATTGTATATAATTTTAGGAGTTATAGGATGTTTTACGGAGCAAAGGTAGAAAGAGTAGTAATGCGACCCAAGACGTTTTATTTATTGTTGATAAGGTTTTGGCTATAGTGCATTGTATGGGCTGCCCCGGTAGTGGGCTACCTGTTTGTAGCCGAATGATCACCTCACCCATACGCACCCCGTTAGCGGGTGCAACAATTCGCGGTGGTGGCTGATTTTATAAGGAAGCATGACGCCTCGGCATAGTAGGAGACTTGCACTCACACGGGAGTAAACAGAGTTTACGCCCAACTATAGTTTTTGGGAAGACTACGGGCAACGGGGGGCATTGTTATTTGCGTGAATGAATTTCGATCAAAGATTAGAAATCTAAAAAATACCCACTACCTTCATTTTACATTCAATCAAAAATCAGTTGTAGATGGCGAACGAAGAAATTTCAATATTCCCCGATAAGAATGTTGTTTATGCCACTTTCGGACAGCGCTTTGCAGCAGGATTATTGGACGGGATCATACTGTTTATACCCTTAACTTTAATTCGTCATTTTATAGGTGGCGGGAGTTTGTTTGCCGAACTATATAGAGGGCATGTAAACGGTGCAAGTATTCTTAGACGTTTTCTGAATGTTGTCATATGCTGGCTATACCAGGCGTTGATGGAATCTTCAAAAAATCAGGCAAGCATAGGTCAAATGGCATTAAAAATAAAGGTAACAGACCTTGAAGGTAGCAGAGTATCATTTGCAACGGCTTCGGCACGAGCTTTCGCCGAATACGTTTCTCTACTCACTATATGCGTAGGCTATTTTATGATGCTCTGGAACAGCAAAAGCCAGATGCTGCATGATAAAATTGCGGGCACACTCATAGTAAAGAAAGAGAAATGGGGATGAACACAATGACCCGCCTTTAGGGTCGCCCTATTAATGCAAAAACGAATCTAAACCCGAACCAGCGTTAGCACCACCACCACCAGCGCCAAAGAACTGGTCCACAAAACCGCTGAACATAGGCGGTACCTTGCCGGATATATATTCCTTCAGTGTTTCTATAGCTTTTATGGCCTGCTCTTCTGTGAGGCCTGCTTTCTCTTGTAATTCCTGTATCAGATCCTGCATGAGATAAGTAAAAAATTAAAAGTAAAAAATAAAAACGCCTGCATTAAGCAGTAGCATTTGTTTTGAGATTTATCCTTGGAATTTGTGCCCTGGAATTTGGAATTTAAAGCTTTGGAATTTAACTCTTTGGAATTTGTCCCTTTGGAATTTGGAATTTAAACCATTGGAATTTAACCCTTAGGCCGCCTTCATGTGCTCCAGCTTGGCATGTTCCACCATCTCACGGGCATAATCCTGCGTAAGGTGAAAAGTGCCATCATGTTTCTCAGATGGCAGGTCGAACATGGCGTCTGTGAGTATCATTTCGCAGATGGCACGTAGTCCACGGCCTCCCAGTTTGTACTGGATAGCTTTCTGTACCATATAATCCAGCGCGCCGTCTTCAACAGTGAGCTTTATACCTTCAAACTCAAACAACCTTGTATATTGTTTTACCAGTGCATTCTTTGGTTCGGTGAGTATGCGCTTCAGCGAGGCTTCATCAAGCGGGTTCAGGTAGGTAACCACCGGCAGTCGGCCCAGCAACTCTGGTATCAGCCCGAAGGTGCGCAGATCCTGTGCGTTTACATATTGCAGCAGGTTAGCCCGGTCTATGTCCTTGGTTGCTTTTATGGCGTTGTAGCCTATAGATGATGTTTGTATGCGGCGGGCTATCATTTTATCAATACCCTCAAATGCACCACCACAAATGAACAGGATGTTTTGGGTATTCACCTTTATCATCTTCTGCTCGGGGTGCTTGCGGCCACCCTGTGGGGGTACCAGCACTTCAGAGCCTTCCAGCAGTTTCAGCATGGCCTGCTGCACACCCTCGCCGCTTACATCGCGGGTTATAGATGGGTTGTCGCTCTTACGGCCTATCTTATCCAGTTCATCTATATACACAATACCACGCTCCGCGGCTGTAACATCGTAATTGCTTGCCTGCAGCAGGCGGGATAGTATGCTTTCCACATCTTCGCCCACATAGCCGGCCTCGGTAAACACCGTAGCGTCCACAATAGCAAAGGGTACCTGTAGCAGGCGGGCAATGGTCTTGGCCAGCAGGGTTTTGCCCGTACCGGTCTCGCCCACCATCATGATGTTGGATTTTTCGATCTCCACATCGTCTTGCGGCGGCATGGTAAGGCGCTTGTAGTGGTTGTAAATGGCTACCGACAATACTTTTTTGGCATCGTTCTGGCCGATCACGTATTGGTCCAGGAAAGCTTTTATTTCGCGGGGCTTGTAATTCTTGCCCTTCATCAGCTCCGGCTTTGCTTCTTCTTTCTTGGTTTTTTCGCCTGTAGCCTCAATGAGCAGGGAATGCGCATTCTCTATACACTGGTCGCAAATATTGCCCTTTATACCGGTGAAAAGTATATTTACTTCACTTTCGCTGCGGTCGCAGAAAGAGCATCTTTTTTCGGATTGCTTTGCCATTACTTTATATACAGGTATTATTTGAGGTGCAAAGGTAAGGAAAACATGCCTACCCTCAATAGACCACTGAGGGGCAAATATTACGTTACACAAAATCGTGTTGAGTGATGCTGAAGGCATCAAACGTTTATAGAAAAGCTAGTATGAAGTGACTAACGATGCCGAAGGTATCGAACCCAGGTTTGCTAGATTTTTCTCACCTTAATAATATTGCCTGAAGATGTATTTTCCAATCATTAGCTTAGTGGAAATCCGGCAGGGTGTCAGTTCGATACCTTCGGCATCGACTCATATAGGGTAATGATTTTTCTATAAACGTTTGATGCCTTCAGCATCTACCATCGGTTATTTAATCCTACACGCTCCAGTTCTCGTCCCAGGCGCTGCGGTAGGCGTTGTGTTTTTCGGCATAGGCTATAAAATTGACGTAGAAAGGCGCGCGAGATAGTGTTGCGCTGTCGCCTATGACCACCAGCTTTTTCCGCGCCCGGGTCATGGCTACATTCATTCTGCGGGTATCTGCCAGGAAACCTATCACCCCATCGGCGTTGCTCCTCGTCATGCTGATATACACAATATCGCGCTCCTGCCCCTGGAAACTATCTATGGTATTCACAGATATTTTGTGCGCATACGGTTGCAATTCCGGTATGTGCTGCAACTGTTCTTTCAGCACATAAAGCTGTTCTTTGTATGGCGATATTACCGCGATCGTCGGGAACTGGGCCACCGTATAGTGCGCACCCAACTCTACGACCAGCCGGGCCAAATGCCGGAACAGCAGCACAGCCTCCTCGGGGTTAGAAATGCTTTTGTTTTCTGTTTTTTCCTCAAAACCGCAACCCGCAGTATCTATAAATGTTAGTGGCGCATCTGCCGCAAACAATAAATGGCCCGCCACCGATGTATGCGCCCGCAGCTTATCTTCATAAAACACCTTCGACGAATAGCCCATTATTGCCTCATGCATCCGGTATTGCTCTTCCAGCAGGGTTACCGCTTCCGGGTGCAGTATTGTGCATTTTTCCAGCAGTGTCACATTCAGGCCGCCCCTGGCCGCAGCATCAGACTTTATGGTGGGCGATAGCTGGCAGTGGTCGCCCGCCAGTATCAGCTTCTTACCTTTTAGTATCGGTATCCAGCAGGCGGGCTCCAGGGCTTGTCCTGTTTCGTCAATCACCACGGTATTATACCGCAGATCGCGCACGGTGTAGTGGTTGGCACCAACGAGTGTAGCGGCCACCACTTGTGTTTTTGCGGTCACATCGTCTATAATATATTGCTCCATGCGGCCTACATCCTTCATTATTTTGTAGGCTTCGTCAAACAGCGCCTTGCGCTGCTCCCGTTCTGCCCGGCCAAAACTGCGCTTGTATTTGTGCGCCATTTCTTTAAACTCACCAGCCTGTTTCTTCAGCCGCTTTATCTCTTTTACAGAACTGTGCGCTGCTATCTTGCTATCCAGCGTCAGGGCCATGAGCCGCTCAGATACCCGCGCAGGATTGCCCACACGCAGCACATTCAGCCCTTCTTCCGATAGCTTTTCGCTCAGCAGGTCCACAGCCGTATTACTGGGGGCCGTTACCAATATTCGCTGCTCACCTTGTTTAATGAGGGCCTTTATCGCTTGCACCAGCGTGGTGGTTTTACCGGTACCGGGCGGCCCGTGTACTATAGCCAGTTCGTTGGCCTGCACTATTTTATTTACCGCCGCCTGCTGCACACCGTTCAGCCGGGGATTGAGGTAGATGGGTGCGTCTGCATTAAACGTTGGCGCAGCGGCACCGGTGAGTATTTTTATAAGGCGGCCTTCTTCTTTCTTTTCAGCCAGCCCCGTTGCCAGCTTCAGTGCAGACTGCATTTCGTCATAGCTATTGTCGTCAAACAGCAGGTCTATGCCCAGTTTGCCATCGCTGGCCCAGTCGGGTAGCTCATCGGTGCGCAGCGATATTTTAAGCCGGTTTCCACCTGCGAAAGTTATGGTGCCATCCAGGTGGTCATTCTTGGCGTCATGGTTAGAGAAAAGCATTGCCGATACCCCAAACCGTAGCTGGTGGCTAATATCGGTGTGCGTGGTGCGCTCCACCTCCACGGTTATATATTCGGCCTTGTTCAGCTCGGTGCCGCGTATGGCTATAGGGTACCACGCCAGGCCACTGGTCCTGCGCTCTGCCACCGACGACGACCGCGTAAGCTCCAGGTAAGCTCGCTGATCCTCGTCCCGCTCCATCTTCAACAGTTCCAGCAGCTTTTTGAAATAATCCATGGGGCGAAGGTAGGGGAAGAGCATAAAGACTGTGTAATTACATTGATTTTATAAATTTTGGTGCAATTTTGGTGAAGAACATAGTTTTGGTGCAATTTCAGAATTTTTATTGTTGTTCTACTTATTTTACTCTCTTGGGTATTCCCATAAAAAAAGTTGCAAAAACTTATAAAATCAGTAATTTTATTGCATCAATATAACTTTCATCGCAGAATAATGCACTTTATGGAAAATTTATTGGGGGGTGAATGGTTAAAGAAAAGGTACAAATTATACGCATACCATCTTACGCATAGCTCTTATACAGGTACAAGAGCGAAAATTGAAACAAGCGAAAATGGCGATATAGTGGAAACTTATCCTGCTCATTACGCACCCGCACAAGAACCGTTGCTTCACATAGAATTTTATATAAAATACGATGATATAAACCTTGATTTTCTCAATGCGGTTTTTAAATGCCTGGTAATAGAAGAAGTTGCAACGTATATTCAAAAAAAACCAAGGGGACGGTATGAACGCAAAGTAGGGATATTATTTGAATACCTGACTGGCCAGCAACTTCCTGTTCCTGATCTGGGCAAAGAGAATTATATTGATTTACTGGACAAGGACAGATATGTAACCGGTAAAGTCATAAAAAACGCACGATGGAATATTAATGACAACCTGTTAGGCAATGTAGATTTCTGCCCGATCATCCGGAAAACCAATAGGCTGGAAAGTAGTTTACAGGAAGACTTTCAAAAATTAATTGAAGATGTCACGAATGAGTTTCCAAAAGAGATTTTCTACAGGGCGGTAAACTATTTATACACAAAGGAAACAAGATCATCTTATCAAATTGAGAAAGAAAAACCTTCTATGGAAAGGGTGCTTCGTTTTGTTTCTTTACTAGAAAAGGCCGGAGGTCAATCTATTGATGCACTTTTGAGCGAGAGTAGCTTGACAAATTTGCAGAATGAGATTATTGATGAACGGTATGCTGCAAAAGGGTTCAGGGATTTTCAAAATTATATCGGGCAGACAACCTATAATTTCAAGGAAATAATTCACTATGTCTGTCCGCCCCCAGAATTTATTTCGTCAATTATGAACGGTTTGCTGCAAGCGGCAAAAAAATCGGAAGGTACCCATCCTATTGCGAGAGCAGCAATAGTTGCGTTTGGATTTGTTTTCGCACATCCTTTTGAAGATGGCAATGGCAGGTTGCATCGATTTTTGATACATGATGTATTGACCAGGGATAAACTTGTGCAAAAGGGAATGATTATCCCGGTATCGGCTCATATGGTTAACCACATAAAGGAATATGATGCCGCATTGGAGGCATATTCAACACCCTTAATGTCGAGAATAAAGTATGAATTGAAGGATGCCAGCGGCATGGTGGTAACCAATCCGGCCCAGGTAGAAGCATATTTCAGGTATCCCGATCTAACGGAGCAAACTATATACCTGGCTAATACAATTAAAGGGACTATTACCGAAGATATTTACTGGGAGATGGACTTCTTAGTAAAATATGACGAAGTAAAAAAGGCGATCCAGGATGTTGTTGATATGCCTGACCGAAACACTGATATGATGATTAGGTTTTTGCACCAAAATAAGGGAGAATTGGCGACAAGAAAAAGGAAGCATTTCGCAGAACTGACTGATGATGAAATTTCCCAAATGGAAGCCGCCTTTAAAGAAGTTTTTGAGATTGTTTCTTAATAGGGGAAGGAGATGCTTGAAAAACTTATTGAGGTCTTTTGCCCGGTCAATTTTTCTGCTGTCCCGGATAAGAACAGTTTGGTTTGCCACCTCCTCAACAATGGCAAGATTGGCATATTTGGTCAGGCTACTGCGATAGTGCTGTAATAGTTGATTGTATAAATGCTCAAACACTTGCCAGTTACGCTGTTTATTGCCATCACTCATTGTGGATTTTGCATGACTTTGCACTAATCCAAGGTCGTTAATAAAGGTTTCGGATACTCCTATCCCAATTGAAATATCCTCTAAAGTGCTGCATTTACACAGCTGTCCGAACAAAAGTGCGACTAATTGATCCCTTGTCTTGTATTTATGGCAATACTTATCTGTCTGATACTTTTTGATGGATTGCCTTAATAAATATTCAGGAATTAAGTCAAGTACCTGTCTGATTACTGGCTTATTGTTATTTTTGGTGCAGCGGAAGAGGCTCATGTCGTTTGAAGGTGTGGTAACCCCGAATTTCATCCTTTTCCGCTACTTTTTAATTTTTCAGACTTTCGGATAGTTGTGGAATTGCTTAAACTATTGCCTGATTAATTACAGCTAACCTATGCCCATGAAACGCTGGCCGCTTAATAAAGCTTATTTCTGGGAAAGGGCTCCTTTCTTTCGCATCCTGCTGCCGCTCGTGGTTGGTATATGGTTTTATAATTGGGCTGGTCCAAAGGCCATCTCCTTTAGCACAGTGTTACTGGTTGCTCTTACCTGTTTTCTTAGCCTTGCCGGGATCATTTTGGCTAAGAAGAATACTGGTTTATACCGGATATTACTTTTTTCATCGGTCAATATCCTGTTGTTCTTTGCTGGTTATAGCGCTTCATACTACAACGATCTACGGAATAATCCGGCTTGGTTTGGCAACAGGCTAAACAACACCAGTTCATTCCTCGCACGCATTAATGACAACCCATCAGAGAAAGAACATTCATGGAAAGCTCCAGTTATTATGCTCTGCTCGGTTGCAGATGGTAAAGTGGACCGTGTTACCGGCAGCGCATTTCTATACGTTTATAAAGACGGCCCGCCTGTACAATTGCATAAAGGCGATAGCATTTGGGTACCCAATAACTGGCAGCCAATAAAAAATGGAGGCAACCCTTTCGAGTTCGACTATGCGGGCTATTGCCGGCAAAACAATCTTTTTTACCAGCAGTTCTGTTCGGCAGATAATATCCGGCTTTATGCAGCAAGCGACCCGGGCGCTACGCCATTCATAGACCGGGCGCACGACTGGTGCATGGCGCAACTGGAAAATAATATCACCGACCCAAAAACAAGGGGCTTGATACAGGCTATGCTGCTGGGCGATGAAGTGAACCTTGACGAAGACCTGCGACAATCTTACTCGGATACTGGCATCGTTCATATCATTGCCATCTCCGGCGGTAATGTGGCCATCTTCTTTTTCGTTATCTCTTACCTGCTGTGGTGGCTCAGGAACAAAAAACATCTTTGGGTAAAATATGCTATAGCGCTGCCCTTAGTATGGTTTTATGTGGTTATGGCCGGGTCGTCGCCATCCGCAATACGGGCGGCGGTAATGTTCACGTTGCTGGCATTCTCGGTGATGCTACAGAAAAATAACAACAGCCTGAACCAGCTATTTGCCACAGCATTTGTGCTTCTTTGTGCACAACCTATGTGGTTATTTTCGGCAGGCTTCCAGTTGTCGTTTGTAGCGGTATTGTCGCTGGTACTTTTTTATGCGCCGGTGTACAAGTGGGTAAATCCATCCCGAAGAATACCCAGGGCGCTATGGGGCGTTGTGGCAGCAAGCATAGCAGCAGAGGTGCTGGTAGCGCCATTGGTCATTTACTATTTCCACACCTTCCCGCTGCTATTCGTTATTGCCAATGTAATTGCTTACCTGTTTATGAGCCTTGTTTTGATATTGGCCATAGCGATTATCGCTTTGTTCTTCATCCCGGTAGCCGCCAAAGTCATTGGCTTATGCACCGTCTGGATCGTAACCTGGTTCGATAAAATTGTGACCTGGCTGCAAGGCTGCAACCCCATGTCTTTCCATTTCCTTACGCTTACCACAAGTGAACTAATATTGGTCTATCTGGCGATCACAGGTGTTACTGTGTTTTTGCTAAAGAAGCAGAAGCCCGCATTATTTATGGGGCTGGGAGCGTTGTGCCTTCTATTGCTTTCATTTGGTATAAATGGTTGGGTGACCATGCGCCAGTTGCGCTTTGTTGTTTATAATACGGGCAAAGCCAACCAAATAGAACTGCTAAGAGGAAACACCTACACAGTAGTAAGCACAGATACCAGTGCAGCAAAAAAAATTGCTTATGCCACAAAACCCGCGCATACCTGTTGGCGGGCATGGACGCAGACGCCGGGTCTTCCCGATACTTCAAACCAGGTATTCAACATCGGTGGTAAAAAGGTGCTTGTGCTTAACCGCGAGCAAAATTCCGTCGCCTCATTCCCGGTTGATTATCTAATTGTCAATTATACCGGTGCAGAACTCCCAAAATTGCAGCAGGCTTTTTTGCCTAAGCAGATGGTAATTGGTAATAACTACACCAGGAAACAGCAGGATAAATTGGTAAAGGAGTCAGCCGATGCAGGGATAAATGTACATTTTACCAGTAGGGACGGAGCTTTTGTGCTGGAGTAGGTTGGGGTGTTTTCGTGGCGTTCGATGGGCGATGCCCATCGCTATTAGATTGCGCCCTGGCGGGGCTTGCTCATGTACAGTCGCTTTTTAAAATGAGCTTTGCGCCTTCTTTGCGAGTGCCTTTGCGGTCTTTGCGTGAAATTTTTCATAACAGTTTAGACATAGAAGCCACGCTCATTCTTAAAGTATTCCCAAAAACCCTGCGAACCCTCGTTATTGCGTATATCTTCATTAGCTTTACTTGATATATTTAGATGATTTGCGGATACTGCTACTTATTTTTACGGGTTTTCTTATTTCTACAGGCGTCAACGCACAAACGCTGAGAGGTGTGGTGACGGATGGCGAAACAACCAAACCGCTATACCCGGTGAGTGTGGTTAATTTAACCAACCGTGAACAAACCGTTACAGATGAAATGGGAAACTTCGCTATTTCTGCCGCTGCCGGCGATGAAATAGCCTTCTCGTTTATTGGCTACCACACCACTCAGCGTTTAGCTACACCAGGTGCAGAACTGAGCCTGATGATGTTTCCGCTTAGCGTGCAAATGCCCGAGTATGTGTTGCATCCCGGTTATACGCCCTTTCAGAGAGACTCGGCAGAGCAGGCCACACTTTATAGTACAGAGCTCAACAAAAAAGCAATAAAGGTGGGTTTCAGTAATGCGAACGGGGGTGGATTTACGGGGCTCATAGGCGGGCCGGTGCAAAAGATGTCAAAAAGCTATAAACGCAACAAGAAATTCAAAGCTGCCTTCCAGAGCGACATGGAACAAAAGTTCATTGATACCCGTTATAGCCAGAAACTGGTAACTGCGCTTACAGGCTTCACCGGCGATACGATGGTTGTTTTTATGAATTCCTACCCCATGGACTATGACTTTGCGCGCGCCGCTACCGACCTGGAAATAAAAATGTGGATACGGAATAATTACCGGGAGTATTTAAAACCCAGGAAGAGGGACAACCTCAAAAACTAAAACCCAAAAAGTGCCTATTACCCTGTGCTTTTAGTATTTTTGCCGTTTTCAGCACAACTACCATCTCATGTGGCATAATATAGCCGCGTTTATTATAAAATTCCGCATTGCGCTACTAATTGTATTATTGGCGAGTACCGGTATTATGGGCTATTTTGCTGCGCAAATAAAGATAAGCTATGAGTTTACCAGCGCGGTACCCACTGATAATGCCAAGTATATAGAATACCAAAGCTTCAGGAAACAATTTGGCGAAGACGGCAACCTGATGGTTATAGGCGTACAAACCAAAGACTTCTTTTCTACGGCCTTTTTTAATGATTATGCGGCCCTTGCGAAGCAGGTGGCAAAAGTACCATCGGTAGAAAATGTGCTGAGCATACCGGGGGCTATAACCCTGGTAAAAGACACCGCAACACAAAAGCTAAAGGTCTCCCCCATAGCAGCAGATTTTCCGCTGGCCAGTGTGGATAGCTTCCGGCAGGTTTTTCTCAATCTTCCTTTTTACAAGGGTTTTCTGTATAACCCCGAAACGGACGCCTATATGATGGCGGTTCGGATAGATAAGAACGTGCTTAATTCCAAAGACCGCGCGGCTGTTATCAACAGTATTGTTGCCCTGGCAAGTGATTTTGGCAAGAAGTACAATATCGAAATGCATTATTCCGGCCTACCGCTCATCCGCACAGAAATGGCCCTGAAAGTGCAGTCGGAAATGAGATTGTTCCTCATACTTTCCTTTATACTTACTGCTGTTATCCTGGTGCTGTTTTTCCGGTCGTTCATGGCGGTGCTGGCTTCTATGCTGGTAGTGGCCATAGGTGTTGTATGGTCTATGGGTACTATTGTATTGCTGGGCTACAAGATCACTATACTTACGGCGCTCATCCCCCCGTTGGTGGTGGTAATAGGCATACCCAACTGTGTGTATCTGCTCAACAGGTACCACTACGAATATTACCGCAACCCCAACAAAATGAAGTCGCTGCTGCGTATGGTGGACCGCATGGGTATCGTCACCTTCTTCACTAATCTTACCGCAGCAATAGGTTTCGGGGTATTCTTTTTCACCAAGAGCACACTGCTAAAGGAGTTCGGGCTGGTGGCCGGCATTAATATCCTGGGCCTATTCTTTATATCCCTTGTATTTATCCCAGCCTTTTTCAGCTTTCTGCCGCCACCCAATGTGCGCCACACCAGCTACCTGGAAAGCAGTTGGATAAATAAGCTGCTTACCCGTATCACCAACTGGGTTTTCGGCCACAGGGCATGGATATACAGCTTTACCATTATTGTTTGTGTGTTCTCCGTGATAGGGCTCACCCGCCTGCGCAACGATGCCCATATTGTTGATGATCTACCAAAATCGGACAAGGTATATGTGGACCTGAAATTCTTTGAAAAGAACTTCAGGGGTGTAATGCCGCTGGAATTAGTGATAGACACCAAACGGAAAAACGGGGTACTATCGCTTGATGTGCTGGGTAAAATGGACAAACTTACCACCTACCTGCAGCAATATCCTGAAATAGGCAGGCCGCTGGCTATTACCGAGGGTATAAAATTTGCCAACCAGGCCTACTTTGGCGGCGATACCAGCAACTACGAGGTACCGGGCGATATGATACAGGCAGCATTTATTATGCCCTACCTGCGCACCAACAAGGGCGATAACAATACGATGTTCAACCGGCTGCTGCACTCCTTCATAGATAGCACCAAGCAAAAGGCCCGCATCAGTGTGAGCATGGCCGATATAGGGTCGAGAAGATTGCCGGGTTTGCTGGATAGTATAAGGCCGGAGGTAAACAAACTGTTCGACAGCGCAAAATTCAACGTTACCTATACCGGTACCAGCATCACCTTCCTGGAGGGCAGTAAATTTATTGTAAACAGCCTGCGGGATAGCCTTATTCTTGCGTTCCTCATTATTTTCGGTTGTATGATCGCACTTTTCCGTTCGTGGAGAATTTTACTCATATCTATTGTGGTGAATATCGTCCCCTTGCTCATTACTGCCGGCCTTATGGGCTGGATGGGCATACGGATAAAGCCCAGCACAGTGCTTGTATTCAGTGTAGCGCTGGGAATTACTATTGACGTCACTATCCGTTTCCTAGTAAATTTCAAGCAGGAACTTTCGCGGCACGATGATAGTATAGCGAATACAGTACATCGTACAATTCATGATACGGGATTGAGTATTATCTATACTTCCTTAATTTTGATTGCCGGATTCAGCGTATTTATACTTTCGCAGTTCGATGGTACAAAGTCGCTGGGTTATCTTACTTCTATAACTTTGCTGCTGGCAATGGTTACTAACCTCACCCTGCTTCCGGCGCTGTTATTGTGGATGGATAAAGTGATAGAAAAGAAAAATGATGCTGCGGCATTTCTTATGGGGGAAGATGATAATGACGTAATAAAGTTGTAGCGCCGCTTATTTACCAATTTATATTTTTGCATTAGTTATGGATTTCGACAAAATAAAGAATAAAGGGCAGGCCAGGTTATTCAGGAACGACTACCTGGAGATGATGACCAAAACACATCCTGTTGTTATTTACTCCATATACTTCCCTATTATTATTTTCATGCTGTATTACGGCACCAGTTATAAAGGCATACATCCCGGCCTTGAGGCGTTGCTTTTTCTGTCCGGCCTGCTGTTCTGGACGTTTTTTGAATACCTCATGCACCGCTACCTGTTTCATATGATAGTAGAGAGCCCGCGCGCCCGCAAATTTGTATATACCATGCATGGCGTGCACCACGAATACCCGCGCGACAAAGAACGCCTGTTTATGCCGCCTGTGCCTAGCATTATTGTATCCAGCCTTATATTCCTGCTGCTGCACGCACTTATGGGCTGGAATGCGTTGTCTTTCTTTCCTGGTTTTGTATTTGGCTATATAGCCTATGGCTCTATGCATTTTGCAATACACACCTTTGCACCGCCAAAATTTATGAAAGCCTTGTGGCGAAACCACCACCTGCATCACTACAAAGCACCCGAAAGAGGCTTTGGGGTAAGTTCGGTATTGTGGGATATTGTTTTTAAGACGGTGCCGAAGAAGGAGGAGATCTGATTGTCTGAACCGTTGATGAAAAATGTTAAATAACGCATTTTGGCAGGTAGATTCAAACTGAAGCCATAAATAGAAAGTTACAACCCGTTCACGCTACAGCAGTTCCAATAACGGTTAACCATAACTAAGACCAGACAAAATATAAGATTTGCTAACGCCCCGCGAAAACGGGGCGTTTTTTGTTATAATATAGATCAATCATCGCTTATCTTTGATTTTAAAAGGAACTATTGGTTGCTACAGGAAAACATCTCCGGTTGTTTGCTTCAGGATTACTGGAAATGCGGCATGGGATGGCGCATTTGTTTTATCCCCGTTTGTGTGAGGGCTGCAACAAGCCATTATTGGCCGGTGAAAAAGTATTGTGCATAAGCTGCGGCTTGGAGCTACCCGAAACAGGCTATAGCAATATCGATAATAACGAAACAGCGCTGCGGTTTTCGGGCCGTGTGCCATTTCTACATGCTACTTCATTGGCATATTTCACTAACGATGGCTTATTGCAACACCTGATGCATGGCCTGAAGTACAAGGGCCGGAAGGAAATAGGCGAGTACCTGGGCGGCAGGCTGGCCGAGAGTTTGCAACAGACACCGTGGGCGGCATCGCTTGATATGGTTATCCCTGTTCCGCTATATAAATCGAAGAAAAATAAGCGTGGTTATAACCAGAGTATGCTCATAGCCGAGGCGGTGGCACGGGCGCTGCATATACCTGCAACCGATGATCTGCTGCTGCGCATACGGGACACGGAGACCCAGACGAAGAAAACCAGGGTGGAAAGGGTGAACAATATGGCCGACGCCTTTGTGATAAAAGATAGGAGGAAATTGGCGGGAAAACATATATTGTTGGTTGATGATGTGCTTACCACCGGGGCTACGCTGGAGGCTTGTGCGCTGGCATTAATGAAGGAAGAAAGTATAAAAATAAGTATTGCAACGATTGGTGTTGCTATCTAAAAATAACTGCGCCAACTTACCAAATTTATTTTTTCATCATTCCTTAACACATATCTTTGTAGCGTTTTTATTGGGGGGTATTGGTTTTACAATTATTTCGCCATACCTTAACCCAATTTATTGGACGAAAACTTTGATCAATTGAGTTTTTAACACAGTTAGTTTATGAAGAAAAACTTATTAGCCGCAGCATTATTATTGTCAGCTACTACCTCGTTTGGCGGGGGCTACCAGCTTAATCTGCAAGGGCTCAGACAGCTTGCAATGGGCGGTACGGGCGTTGCCTGGCCATGGGATGCGTCAACTATTTTTTATAATCCCGGCGGCCTTGCAAGGCTAAAGGGCATACAGGTTTATGCCGATGTGGTACCGGTAATACCCAATACTGCTTATGGCACCAACATGTATTCGGCACAGTCGAAGCCACAGGTATTTACCCCATTCAGTTTTTATATAGGTGGCCCCATACAGGAAGGCAGCCGCCTGGCAATAGGCCTGGGTGTTTATACCCCGGCAGGGCTGGGCATAACGTGGCCCGACAACTGGGCGGGCAGCAACATAGTACAGGCTGTGCAGTTCAGCGCAATATTTGTGCAGCCTACAGTAAGCTACCGTGTGAGCGATTTTCTTTCGGTAGGCGGCGGCTTTGTATATGGTACAGGTACATTAGATTACTCCAGCACACTGCCAGTAGAAACTTATGTTGGTAACAACGATACACTTGGTAAAGCAAAATTACACGGCACCGCTACCGGTGTCGGGTTTAATCTTGGCGTACATTTAAAAGTAAATGACAATCTGCAGGTAGGGCTTACTTACCGTTCACAGGTGAACATGGGTATAAGCTCGGGCGATGCCACATTTACTGTCCCCACCTCGGTTGCAGCAAACTTTCCGCACACGCAATTCGACTCCCAGTTGCCGCTGCCACAGGTAGCATCTATAGGTGTCGGCTACAGGACGGGGGACCTTACTCTTCTCTTCGACCTGAACTATACCGGATGGAATTCATTCGATTCTTTGAGGATCAATTTTGCACAGCACACACCTGCGGTACAAGATCTGCACGAACCACGCCACTACAGGAATACATTGACCCCAAGGCTTGGCGCTAATTATAAGCTGAGCAAGACAGTTGCCCTTATGGCTGGAGCATGTTACGACCCTACCCCTGTAACAAACGGCTTTGTATCTCCTGACCTTCCTGATGCAGACCGCATTGTGGGCTCATGTGGCATTTCTGTTAAGCCGCTGCCACGCTTCACCGTAATGGCCGCTTTTGAAGGAACCAGCTCGCTGAAACGCAGCTCTTCTTATGATTACGCAAACTTTGCCGGCACCTACCAGACACAGGTAGTAGCAATAGGTTTGGGCTTTTATTACAATTTATAGAACTGATCTTAAAAACAAAGAAAAATGAGAAGAATATATATCATTGGTGCAATGGCAGTGTTGTTTGCCGGTTGTAAACCCAGTGTAAATATTACAAAAGCGCCAATAGCAGGCAGTGCCGATTTCTCCAATTACCTGGCGATAGGGAACTCTCTAACAGCAGGCTATACGGACGGTAGCCTTACGGTTTCCGGGCAATTGAATTCGTACCCGGAAAGGCTTTTTGAGCAATTCTCGCTGATACAGGGGAGCAGGGGCGCTAAAGGACCGTTCCTGCAACCATTGCTGAACAGTGACAATGGTTATCCGGGGCCTAAATTTATTTTAGGGATCACGCACAGCGCCTGTATTCCCGGCGATTCTTCATTATCGCCCATACCATTTCCAAATTATGTTCAGGATCCCACGGATGCTACTTACACGGGTACCACCAACAATTTTCAACTAAATAATATTGGCGTTCCGGGAATAAAGGTAGCAGACTACAGGGTGGCTGGCTATGCCTTGATCACACAGGCCGCAGGTGTTCCTTATGCTGCCCGGTTCTACCATGACCCCACCACAACACCCCTGGACGAACTTAAATACAGGGTTAACAATCTATACCCTACGTTCTTTACGCTTTGGCTTGGAGCAAATGACGTACTCGCTTATGCAACAGCCGGTGGGCAGGGCGACGGTACCGGAAATGCAACACCGGTTCTTCCACCATACTTCTACGGCCCCAATGATATTACGCCGCTTGCGGTTTTTGATACCTGCTACGACCTGGCGCTCAATGCAGCCATAGCTACAGGCGCCAGCGGAGCGCTGATAAATATACCCGATGTAACGTCTGTTCCTTTCTTTACTACTGTACCTGCGAATGGCTTAACGCTGACACGCCAGGGCCAGGCAGATACGCTACAGGCTTATTGGGGAGCGGCAACATGGAATAAGGTTTTCCAGGTGGGCGCTAACTACTTTATTATTGAAGACAACAAGGGCAATCCGCGCCAGGCTGTGCCAGGAGAATTGATTTTGCTTACCGTTCCACAAGATTCACTTACATGTGCAGGCTGGGGAACTACAAAGCCAATTCCTGCAAAATATGTGCTTACTACCGACGAGCTTCAGTTTATCCGCAACATGACCGCTAACTATAACGCTTATATCAAGTTTGAGGCGCAATTGCATCATCTTGCCTATGTGGACATAAACGCCTATTTGGGAACGCTTTCTTCCGGTATAGTTTTTAATGGGGTTAATTATACTTCGCAGTTTGTAACCGGTGGTGCATTCTCTCTTGACGGCATTCACCCTACGCAGCGTGGTTATGCGCTCATTGCCAACCAAATAATTACAACCATTAATTCCTTTTACGGCTCTACCATACCTTCAATTGACGCTAATAAGTATCACGGCGTAAATTTCCCGAATGGTAACTAAGATCGTTCTGTATCTAATAATTAAGAAAGCCCTGGTTTTCCGGGGCTTTCTTATTATATCTCAAATGGGATAGTTTAGTGTATTTGGTTTGGTGTTTCGTGCCCCATGCTAGTTCGATGGGCGATGCCCATCGCTATTAGATGTCGCCCCTGTAGGCAATGTCATTAAGTTAAGAAAAGAATTGCGCTGGGCGATGCTGAAGGCATCTAACGTTTATAGAAAACCGGATACAAAATGAGTGACGATGCCGAAGGTATCGAACTACGTTTACTGGGATGATCTCTTAACTTAATGACATTGCGCCGCAGGGCTGCCCATGTAGTCGTTAGACATACTTTTTAATAAATGCACAAAACTATGCCGTGCAAAGTATAGGTCAAATCTGTAACACTACTCCATACACTTCATCATACTATTCCATAGCCTGGCAGCGGAAATTCCCCAGTCGAATTTCTTTATTTGCTCGCGTGCGTTTGCAATTAATCTTGTTCTTAAGGCTTCGTCTTTGTAGAGCAGGTGCATTTTGTTGGCTATGTCTTCCGGGTCAGAGGGATCCACTAAAAGGGCTGCGTCGCCTGCCACTTCCGGCATAGAGGAAGTATTACTGACTATAGCAGGCACATCGCACTGCAATGCTTCCAGTATGGGTATCCCAAAGCCTTCAAACAAAGAAGCATAAACCAACGCATATGCGCCGCCAATAACGTTGGACAGCTCATCCACATTCATGTAGCCTACCCATTTCACATCTTCTCTAAAGGGCATTTCTTCACGCATCTGTTCCACCTCGTCATACTTCCAGGCAGGGCGGCCAGCTATCACCAGCTTCATATTGGTACGCTGCCTTTGTTTGAACAGCACAAAAGCTTTGAGCAGGTTCACTATATTCTTCCTGGGATGCAAAGCCCCTGCAAATACAAAGTATTCACAGCCATCGGCATATTGTTTTTTTACAGCTTCGCGTTCTGCTATAGCGAGCGGCTTGTATTCATCATGTGCCCCGTTATACACTACGTCGATCTTCTCCGGCGCTATACCGTAGCTTTTGATGATGTCGTTCTTGGAAAAGGTGGATACGGTGGCTATTCGTTTGGCCTTACGCGCAAAGAGCGGCGAGTAGTGCCGCCAATACAGCCTGTGACTAAGCACAAAGTGCTCGGGATAATGCTCAAACGCCAGGTCATGTATCACCAGGCAGGTAGGTACTTTGGTACTCAAAGACATATAACTGTCCGGCGATAAAAAAAGATCTATTTTGTGTTTGCGGAGCATGAAAGGAATGCTCCATTCGAACCAGATATAGAACAATATAGGATGCCGCGCCTGCGGGTGAACAACCACGGGTGTTACATTTGGGGCAAAAACAAAACCGGGATCATATGGCCTGTCAAAAAAGAAAACAAACTCATGTTCGGGATGCGCCCGCACAATGTGTTCCAGTGTTTGATAAGTAAACCAACCTATACCTTCCAGCTTCCCTTTTAACAGCAACCGTGTATTTACAGCAATTCGCATACCTTATGGCGACAAAAATATACTTTTACCGCCTTATTCTCCGTTAAATATACTGATGCGCCGTTTTTTTGTAAAAAACATTCTTTTCGTAATTGCTGTAAACATATTGGTAAAGCCAATATGGGTGTTTTTTATCGACCGGAATGTGCAAAATACAGTAATGGGGGGCAGTTATGGCACCTACCAGGCCCTACTGAGCCTGAGCATAATTTTCCAGATAGTGCTGGATTTTGGTATCACCAGCTATAACACCCGCACTGTAGCCCAAAACCCCGACAAATTGCAAACGCTCTTTCCATCCATGTTATCGGCAAGGGTAGTGCTTATCCTCGTTTATATGTTGCTTGCGCTATCGTTGGGATGGATCCTGGGATACCGGGGAGCAGAGCTTACCTTATTGGTTGGGGTACTGCTCATACAGGCGCTCAACGCTTTGGTTTCCTTTCTCAGGAGCAATATAGCCGCTTTGCAAAAATTCAAAACGGACGGCGTCCTTTCAGTTACGGACCGGTTTCTAATGATTCTCATTTGCGGGTTCCTGCTCACCTACCCGCCAACAGCACATCACTTCAGAATTGAATGGTTTGTGATAACCCAGGTGGTGTGCTATTTTATAACGGCTGTAGTAAGTTATTTTATCCTGCGCCGCATAGGGAATGTGAAATTAAAATTTGCTTTTCATGGCCCCACGATCTTTAAGATCGTCCGGCAGAGTTTTCCCTATGCCCTGCTTATCTTCCAGATGTCTATTTACAACCGGGCAGATGTGATGATCATGGAGCGCATGTGCGTGGATGGTAAAAACCAGGCAAGCATATGGGCAGCCGCATTCCGGCTGCTGGACCAGGCCAATATGTTCGGGCTTATGTTTGCGACAATATTACTGCCGCTATTTGGGCGGATGCTATCGCAAAAGCAAGATGTGCAGCACATAGTAAAGCTGTGCGTGAATATGCTTTTGCCGGCATCATTTGTTGTGGCTATAGCAGGCATTTTTTTCAGCGGCGATATTATGCACCTGCTTTACCATAAGAGCCAGCTATATGGTACAATGCCGGGAAATTACAGTATGGTTTTCGCGGTGTTGATAGCATCATTCCCTGCCTGGTGCATGATGTATGTCTATTCTACACTCCTTACGGCCAACGGCAGCCTGAAAATCCTGAACGTCATAGCTTTTGCCGGTGTAGTTATAAACTTATCGCTCAACTTTTACCTTATACCCCGCTACGAGGCGCTTGGCGGCGCCATTACTTCGTTTATCACACAAACAGCACTGGCTATTACTTTCCTGGTATTTGCATCAAGGGTGGTAAAGCTTCCCTTTAATGCCCGGTGGGCATTTTCGCATATAGGTTATCTGGCCCTGGTTTTATGCCTTGCATATGCGGTTACCTCGGTGCTGCACAGCGCGTCCTGGCTATTGCAGCTTGGCGCTTTTGGCGGCATTTGTGTAGCGCTTATGTTCGTATTCCGGTTTGTGTCTGTGAGCAGTATAAAGCAGATTTCATCCTGACCGGTTGTCATTCCTTAGACAACCGCCGGCTAAAGACACGTTTTCTTGTTTCGTGCTTAACAATATAAACCGCAGTCTCATTTACGGTAATACCACCTCCCCACTTTTTGGCATAGGCTTCTGTAAACTCAGCCCCATAGTAAAGGATCATGGATGAGTAATATACCCACGTAAGCACCAGTATTATAGAAGTAGCAGTGCCATAGGCGTTTATGCCCTTGGCCATATTCAGATAATAGGAGATAAGAAACTTGCCGATAAGGAACAAAATACCTGTAAAGACTGCACCTACAAGGGCGTCCTTCCACCGGATATAGGCATCAGGCAATACCTTGAACATTACAGCAAAAACAAAGGTCACCACCACGAACAGCAGCCCTAAGTTTGCGCTTTTGAGCAATGCGATATGGGCTGTGCCAAAGTAAGCTTCTATGCGGCCGGAAAGCAGATCTATGAGCAGGTTGGCCACAATGGTAACCAGCATAAGAAAACCAAGGCCGATAACCAATAGGAGTGAAAGCAGCCGGTCCTGTATATATTTCAGCCAGCTTCTCCGCGGCTTCGCTCTTATAGACCAGATATAATTGATAGAACTTTGTATCTCTGAGAAGATACCGGTGGCGCCAAAGATAAAGACAAGTACACCGATGATACCGAACAGGGTAGTATTGGTTTGTGTGCTCATGTTCGTCAGAATACTTTGCAGCTCACTAGCTGCCGACTGGCCGATGACACCCCTGACCTGGTCGAATACCTGGGTTGTAACTGTTGCCTTTTTGTAGAAAAAGCCCAGCATAGTAATAATAACCAGTAACAGTGGCCCTATGGAAAAGATAGTATAGTAGGCTAATGAAGCGCTGAGTTTGGTGCCGTGATCATCTAAGAAGTCATTACCGGCATCTGCAAGCAGGCCCACGAATTTGCTAAATCTTGACGCCATCTGTTGTGAAAATATTTCCTCAAATTACGCACTTTAAACGCAATTATCTATGCAACTTGGATAGTTCGGTGCATTTCGTGAGGTATGAATGTGTCCTACGCAAGTTCGATGGGCGATGCCCACCGCTATTAGATTACGCCCATGCAGGGCTGCCCACGGCATGTAGGTATTGCGTATAGGTGTTCCACACCAGAAAAAGGTGTGGGACACCTCTTGACGATGGGCGATGCCCATCGCTATTAGATCGCGCCCTTGCAGGGCTGCCCACGATGTCCAGGTATTGCGTGTAGGTATCCCGCACCTTTTTCTGGTGTGGGACACCTATGAAAGGGCTTACCATTCGTATTCTTTCTCTACTATTTTTTTCAGCCGGTCAACCAACGTAAGTGTGGCAGGGCAGTGAATAAGGTTGTTCTTAAAGGTATCGTTATAAAGATCGAACGGCTTTTTATTATGGTGCGGAAATTCAGCGCAGTCTGCCGGGCGAACTTCATAGATCGAACACATGTTGTCAACCAGGAATTGGCAGGGTTGAGTAGTGTTTACCCAGTCGCCAGAGTCTTCCTCTTTTTTCAGCCATTTATCCATAAACTCTTTCGGCTTCATTTCCAGGTGGGCTGCAATGCGCTTTACATCGGCTTTTGTGAAGGTTGGCGTCATGGTCTTGCAGCAGTTGGCGCACTCCATGCAGTTTATGTCCTGCCAAACGGTAGCATCCACCTTTGCCACAAGCTCCGGCATATCGTGCGGTACTATTTCATCAAGCTTATCAAGAAAAGCGGTAAGCGGTTTCCTTTTCCGGGCAGCTGTAGCCCTGAATTTTTTCAAGTCCATAGAGATGTAAATATAGGAGGTTTGTTGGAAACTAATAACAAAAAAGCGACCTCACAATGGAGGCCGCCTCAGTTATTATTGTTGTAGTTACAGACTATGCCTGTGTTGTTTCTTCTTCTTTTTTAGCCGCAGAATCTATAGTGAAGGTTATCTTGCCATCAACTTCAACATAATCGGCAGTAACATTGTCGCCAGATTTTATGCGATGGTTAAGTATCTCTTCAGCCAGAGGGTCTTCCAGGTACTTCTGTATAGCGCGGTGCAATGGGCGTGCGCCAAACTGCTGGTCATATCCTTTCTCGGCTATGAATTTTTTAGCGCTATCGGTAAGCAGCATATTGAAACCGAGGGTATTCAGGCGCTTCATCACATCCTTCATAATGATGTCTATGATCATCGCAATATGCTTTTCTTCAAGCGAATTGAATATAACCACATCATCAATACGGTTAAGGAACTCAGGGGAGAAGGTGCGTTTAAGTGCTTTTTCTATCACGCCCCGGTTGTTGTCTTCCTGGTTCACCGACTTGGCTGATGTAGTGAACCCTACGCCTGCACCGAAGTCCTTCAACTGGCGTGCGCCAATGTTAGACGTCATAATGATAAGCGTATTCTTAAAGTCCACCTTACGGCCCAGGCCATCGGTAAGCTGACCATCATCCAGCACCTGCAGCAGGATATTAAAAATATCGGGGTGTGCTTTTTCTATTTCATCCAGCAACACTACAGAGTATGGTTTGCGGCGCACTTTCTCGGTAAGCTGTCCACCTTCTTCATAGCCCACATATCCCGGAGGAGCGCCTATAAGGCGGCTAAGGCTGAATTTTTCCATGTACTCGCTCATGTCCACCCGTATCAGCGCATCATCACTGTCGAACATATAGCGGGCAAGGGCACGGGCAAGTTCCGTTTTACCTACACCGGTAGGCCCAAGGAATATAAATGAGCCTATTGGCTTGCGTGGGTCTTTAAGGCCCACACGGTTCCTCTGTATTGCTTTTACTATTTTGTTTATCGCTTCATCCTGGCCTACTACGTTTGCCCTCAGGTCATCGTCCATACGGCGCAGTTTTGCGCTTTCGGCTTCCACCATGCGCATCACAGGTATGCCGGTCATCATGCTTACTACTTCCGCAATAGATTCTTCGTTTATAGGGTAGCGTTTATGCTTGGCTTCTTCTTCCCATTCTGCTTTTGCCCGGTCCAGTTCTTCGCCAAGCCTCTTTTCGCGGTCGCGCAGTGCGGCAGCCTCTTCAAAACGCTGGCTCTTAACCACCTTGTTTTTTTCCTGCTTAATATCTTCAATCTTCTTTTCGAGATCAAGGATATTTTGCGGAACGTTTATGTTCTTCAGGTGCACACGTGCCCCGGCCTCATCCAGCACATCTATCGCCTTATCCGGCAGCAGGCGGTCGGTCATATACCGGTCGCTAAGCTTCACACACGCCTCAATAGCTTCGGCATCATACAGTACGTTATGAAAGTCTTCGTATTTGGAACGGATGTTATTGAGAATGATAATGGTTTCTTCAACACTTGGTGGTTCTACCAATACCTTCTGGAAACGGCGGTCGAGCGCACCATCTTTTTCAATGTACATGCGATACTCATCGAGCGTAGATGCGCCTATGCATTGCAGATCGCCACGGGCAAGGGCGGGCTTAAAGATATTGGAAGCATCAAGCGAGCCGGAAGCGCCTCCTGCGCCTACAATAGTATGTATCTCATCAATGAACAGGATAACATCGCGGTTCTTTTCCAGCTCATTCATTATTGCCTTCATACGCTCTTCAAACTGGCCACGATACTTAGTGCCTGCTACAAGCGCGGCAAGATCAAGGCTGATAACACGCTTGTCGAATAACACACGCGATACTTTGCGCTGTACTATGCGCAATGCAAGCCCTTCAACAATAGCTGTTTTACCCACACCAGGCTCGCCTATAAGAATAGGATTGTTCTTTTTACGGCGCGATAATATTTGCGACACGCGTTCTATTTCTTCGTCGCGGCCTACAATAGGATCAAGGCTTCCCAGCTCGGCAAATTTGGTTATGTCGCGGCCAAAATTATCAAGCACGGGTGTCTTTGATTTTGTATTGCCGGTGGCTGGTTTGCGCTGTTGCTGAAACTGGCGGCGTTCTTCGTCGTCTTCAAACTCTTCAGAACCGGGGTCGTTATACTCAGCCATTGGGCTACCACCCTGAAGTATGCTCAGTTCGCTTTTGAACCGCTCATAATCAACTTCATAATGATGCAGTATCTGTGTGGCCACGTTTTCCTTATTCTTCAGAATTGAAAGCATAAGATGCTCGGTTTCCACGGTTGTGCTTTTCAGCGCTTTGGCCTCCAGCACAGTAATACGAATCACTTTTTCGGCCTGCTTAGTGAGCGGCAGGCTGTTGATGTTGGCGAGTGGCTTGTTGTTTTTGTCTTTAATAGCAAGCTCCAGTTCTTTACGCAGTTCGAACAGGTCAACCTGCATTGTTTGTAAAACTTTTAATGCCATCCCATCGCCTTCGCGTATGAGGCCCAGCAATAAATGCTCCGTGCCGATGAAATCATTGCCAAGCCTTAAAGCTTCCTCCCGGCTATATGAAATGATCTCTTTTACTTTAGGCGAGAAATTTGAATCCATGGAATGCTCCTCTTTTTTGAACATAAAGTTAAGAATTTAAAAAATAATATGGCATTGGCATTATTTATATTGGTATCACAGAATCGTAATTTGTTTCTGCGATAGTTTTTCCAATAAAAAATACAAGTGAAAAGTGTTGTTGTAATTCTTATTTTTAAACCCTGCTAACAACCCCGCTCATAAGTATTTAAAAACCATTGCCTATGGAATTCAAAATTGATACCAAAGATGCTTTTACAATAATTATGCCTGTAAATGAAAGCATAAGTGCTAAAATGACAGGTGCGCTTCGGGAAAAATGCATGGAAATGAGGCAAAGCGGCAGTCGGAACTTTATTATAGACCTGCAGCACGCTAACGAAATAGATAAAGAAGCGATCAGTGAACTGGTGACGTTGCACGAAGAAAGCTATAGCTTGGACCAGTCGCTGGTATTTACCGGGATAAGCAAAGCTGTAATGCCGGTATTAAAAGAAGAGGAGCAGGACTTGCTGATAAATATTGCACCCAGCATGGCCGAAGCAGTAGATATTATAAGCATGGAGATACTGGAACGGGATTTGTTTGGGGAGGAATAAAAATTTTATTGTTTATTTTAGCAAGTTATGCAGATAGAGGAAATATTTTTAGAGGATTATAAATGCTTTAAGGAGTTGTCTTTAAAATTAGATACTCAATTCAATTTGATTATTGGTAAAAATGGCTCTGGCAAAAGTGCCATTTTAGATGCAATAACAAAGAGCTTAACTGCCTATTTCTGGGGTTTAAACAATGATGACTTAAAGCCTCTTACTCGCGGTGATATCAGGATTTTGAAAACTAAAGAAAGCGTTGAATTAGCCGATGTTGCAACAATAATTACAAAAGCGTATGATAGCGATATTAAGAAGGAATTTCTATGGAAAATGCAGATTTTTTCTAAAAAGAAAGCGTACAATATAAAATCAGCAAATGAAATTGTAAGTTATGCTCAAGGCTTAAATCAACAAATTAAAGATGAGAACAGGAAGCATAATGTTAGCTTACCTCTAATTGCTTTTTACTCTACTGCAAGATTGTGGAAAGAGGGGAGAAAAGATTATACGGAAAAGAAAAAACAAAATAGTGATTCTATCAATAATGTTCCCAGCCGTTATAGAGGATATAAGGATTCTTTGCAAGTCACATCAAATTTTACTACCTTTTTAGAATGGTTTAGAGGAAAAGAACAAGCAAGAATTTTAAAAAAAGAAGATAATTTCCAGCTTGAATGCGTGAGGAAAGCCGTGGTAAAAAATATACCCGGATGTGCGAATATTTATTGGGAGTTTGATCCTGATATTTCTGATGCGCTGATGATCCAACTTAAAGAAGGCCCCCCAGTTCCTTATTCTTATTTAAGCGACGGGTATAGGAACCTATTGGCCATGTTTGCAGATATTGCCTGGCGGTCGGTTACGTTAAACCCACATTATAAAGAAGAGGCCTCAGAGAAAACTGCAGGAATTGTGCTTATCGATGAATTGGACCTGCACTTGCACCCAGCATGGCAACAGGACATTGTCCAAAATTTAAAAACAACATTTCCTAAAATTCAATTTATCGCTACAACTCATTCTCCATTTATTATACAAGAAATGGAAGATAATGAAATTATAAAACTGGATAACGAAGAAATAATAATTATTAATGGCGCAAACAGGTTGGGCATAGAAGATATTGCGGAAGATATACAAGATGTGGATACGCCCAATATGAGTAAAAAGAGAGAGCGGATGTTTGTTGCTGCTGAAAAATACTATACACTGCTGGAAAAGGCCCAAAGCGAAAGTGACAAACAAAAATTACAAGAGCTCAAAGACAGTTTGGATGAAATATCCGAACTATACTCCGATGATGTGGCCTACTATGCATTTTTGAAACAAGAAAGAATCGCAAGAGGGGTAAAATAATAGTTATGAGAAGTATTGATAAAGGAGTCAATCTTATACCATTTCGAAATTACAGAGATGCTATGCCGAACTTAGTGGCAAGGGTGGGTTGTTATTGTTGTTATTGCGAAATGGAAATCTCAAACGAGCCTGATATTGAGCATGTGCAACCAAAGTCAAATGGTGGGGCAGTTTATTTGTGGGAGAACTTTCTTTTAGGTTGCAAAAAATGTAATGATATAAAAAGCAATAAAAATCCGGATAGAAATAATTATCTGTGGCCTGACGAAGACAATACCTCTGCTGCGTATGAGTACAATGAGATATTTGTTAAGGCAATTCCAGGATTAGCCGCTCCTATCTCTGCTTATGCCCAAAATACGCTTACATTAACGGGTATTGATCGTGTGCCTTCAAACATAGTTAAACCCACAAAAAAAGATAAAAAAGACCCGAGATGGCAAAAAAGAAAAGTAGCATGGGGCAAGGCACAACGAGCATATACAAATTGGCAAACGAACCGCTCTCAGGAATTAGCCGAAACAATAGGAGAATTAGCCCATTCTTCTGGCTTTTATTCAATATGGGTTAAAATTTTTGCATCAGAACCACTGGTTCTGCAATCAATAAAAATGCTTTACCCGAGTACATACGAACCGATTGCTAATCCACTTGGCGGTTTTGTTTTAAGGCATGGCGGAAGGTTTTGAACTTTGTGAAGGGTATTAATCAGGGACAATTAAAAAATGAAAGTAACAATACTAGGAAATAACTCGGCGCTCCCTGCATTTGGCAGGCACCCCACGGCACAGGCTGTATCTGTGTATGGGGAGGTACTGCTTATAGACTGCGGCGAGGGCACGCAGATACAGATGCAGCGCTACGGGCTACGCTGGCGTAGTATGCACCATATTTTTATCAGCCACCTGCATGGCGACCATTATTTCGGGTTGCCGGGGCTGCTAAATAGCATGAGCCTGCTTGGTAGAACAGCACCATTGCACCTTTATGCGCCCGAGGCGTTGAAGCCAATAATAGAAGCAATATTAACGGTAGCGGATTCTGTATTGTCCTATCCATTTTACTTTCACCCGCTGCCAGATGGTGTGCAGCTGCTGGTTGACGATCCCTCATTCAGTGTTACTTGCTTCCCGGTGGAACACCGAATTAAATGCCACGGATTCCTGGTGGAGCGTAAGACACGGGGCCGGAAAATAGTGCCGGAAAAATGCAACGAATACGAGATACCTGCCGCCTACTACGAATACCTGAAGAAAGGCCATGATTATGAGCGCAAAGATGGCTTGCTTGTAAAAAATGAATGGGTAACAGAAGATGGTCCAGCCGTAAAAAAATATGCCTATTGTGCCGATACCCTGTTTACAGACAGTTTTTTGGAGGTGATACAGGGTGTAGATACCATATACCATGAGTGCACGTACCTGGAAGCCGACGCTGCGAAGGCTGTTGCCCGTTTTCACAGCACAGCGGCACAGGCCGCAGAAATAGCCAAACTGGCCAATGCCAAACAACTGCTGCTGGGTCATTTTTCATCTAAATACAAAGAACTGGATAAATTTCATGAAGAGGCAAGCGCAATCTTCCCGAATGTGTTTGTGAGTGTGGAGGGTATTGCCTACGAGATATGAAAAAGGCAATTCTGTACCTTTACGCATCATAGTTTCCAAAAATAATCAGCAGTATGGTACCGCAATGGCAAACCGGCATAGTAAAAAGGATAGAGCAGGTAACCCACAACACCCGTAGCTATTGGGTAGAGCTGCCCGATGCTCCCGCATTTACCTTTAAGCCCGGCCAGTTTGTAACGCTGGACCTACCGATACATGAACAGCGCAACCGCCGCTGGCGCAGTTACAGCATAGCCTCCATGCCAGACGGAGGTAATGTGATAGAGCTGCTGATAGTAAATGTGCCGGGTGGTGCAGCGTCAAAGTATATATTCGATGTAATAAAAGAAGGAAGCCCGTTTACTATGCGGGGCCCCTTGGGGCTGTTTGTGCTACCGGAATCGCTGGACAAAGACCTGTACCTTATCTGCACCGGTACCGGCATAGCGCCGTTCAGGAGCATGTTGCAATACATCAGCCATCACCATATACCGCACGGGCAAATAAACCTGGTATTCGGTACACGCACGCAGCAAGACCTGCTGTACGCAGGGGAAATGAAAAGTTTGGAACAATCAATGCCTGGCTTCAACTATCTACCCACGCTATCGCGCGAAACATGGATTGGGCCAACGGGCTATGTACACCCCATATACGAGGGGTTATGCAGTGAGAAACAACCTGCCCTGTTCATGCTATGTGGCTGGCGCGCCATGATAGACGAGGCCAAAGAACGCATACTAAAAATGGGCTACGAAAAAAAGGATATTCACGTGGAGTTGTATGGGTAGGGCACCGCTACAACACCGTCCACCAAATATACTTCGTACCCCACTTGCCCCAGCTTTTAAGGCTGCTTTGTATGGTTTCAGAAAGTTCTTTTTCTGTTACCTTCTTGCCTTTTTCAGAGATCTTAAAGTCGGCCTCTGCGGGGCTTATCAGCTCTATCTTGTCTGCTGTCCAGGTGGTGTGCAGGCGGGGTATGGCCAGCTCCATTATCATGCCGGGCAGGCCGCCAAACATTTCCGGCCCGCCACTCACCGGGATGTCTTCGGTATAAAAGGCAACCACATAAACAGAGTCGCATATTTTGCTCACGGCTTTATGGCATTTATAATCTGCTATGGTGCGTAGCTCATCCTTTTCAACCCATTTCAGTTTGCGCATACTATCCTGCACAAAGAATTTCTGCTCATAAACATTTTTAATAGCCTTTACAGCGCTGGCGTTAAAATCGGTGAGTATAATATTATCTGATGCCGGCGGCGTACCAAACATCTTATTTGGATTGTCCACTTCCTTCCCCGGTTTGTAAATGCTGCGTGAACTATCGAAGATCAGATCAAAAAAAGCGCTGCTGAACTTTGGTACCGTTGATTTCATTCTTTCAAGCCAAGAATTATCGCTCTCATCATCGTTCCCATCCTGCAACAGGGCATGAACATTGGTCTTCTTTTCATACTCTATCTTCCCGGCAAGGGTATATTGTGCACGACCGCACAGGGCCATGCAGGGGATAAATATTATTAGCAAAAGGAATTGTTTCATAAACTGCTTTTTACTTTTTCACATCAGGTTCAGGATTTTCTCCGGGCTTATGGCTAAAGTTCCAGACTAAGCTCAGCATACCGTATCTTCTTATTGTGTTGTAGCTGTTCTGCGTTATTATGTTTCCCTGCGCAGTGCGGTCATAGCCTATGTTCTGGTTGAGTATATCATAAACGGATGCCTTTATTTCCAGCCCACCTTTTTTCAGTAATTTTTTACCAATCGTAGCATTCCATTTCACTACATTATTATTGCTGGTAAACACGGGCGTGGGCTGCCGGAACAGGAATGCAATATTTGTAGAGAAATAGAACTTGAGCGGCAATTGCACCGAACTCGAAAACTCGCTGCTACTCTGCCAGTAGTTAGTGGTGTAGGCGCTTACCGTGGCCTTGTTGTCGTAGTATGTAATGGCGGGGGAAAATCCAATGTCGTACTTATTCTCTTTGTAGTAGCTAAAGTCAAGCCCTGCCTCATAGCTGTTATTGTCATTGGTATTTTTCTGGCCGTTGATAAAACTATTGGTATGGCTGATGGTGGGGTTAAAATGGAACCCGATATTTACGTCCGGCTTGGGCAGTTTAAATCCTGCGCCCAGCCATGCATACCCGCTGTAGTTGCCGTTAACATTCACAAATTGTGTGGTGTTTATGCCTTCGCTATTGTTTAAAGACGTGCTTATGGCATTGCTGGTAAAAGTTGTGTTTAGGCTCAGCCAAAGCCACCGGTGGGTAAGCACTTTATAATCATTATAGGTAAACCTCAGCTTGTGTATGAATTCCTGTTTCAGGTTGGGGTTGCCAATGGTAATATTGGTTGGGTCGGTATTTTGCCGCAGCGGTTGTATTTGCGCTATGGTGGGCTGCTCGCTGCTGCCGTTATAGTAGAAATTAATGGCGCTCTGTTTATTGAGCTTGTATTTGAAATTGAATTGCGGGAAGAAGTTTACATAGTTGTAGGTATGCGTCGTATCGCCATGAAGCAGGTCGGTCTGCAGGTAACCGGAGTTAGCAATATTGCCGCCAAACGAAAAGTTCACCTTTTTATACACAAAGCGAAAATTAAGGCCGCCGCTGTTCGATAGTATATTGTAACGGTAGTTGCTGCTGAAAGTATCGTCCAGTATAGTGTTATTATTAAACGACAAGTTTTTCCCATCGCTGTTATTTACAGTTGTGCCGTAATTGAACTCCAGAAATGTGACTTTTGAAAGTGGCTCGGTATAAGTGGCTTTTGCGGCAAATGCGAGCGTGTTGGTGTTGTTTTCTTTTCGCTGGTTTATAGCGGTATTTACGGCATTGGCCGAATCTGGAACAATATCTGAAACAAGCGTTCCATCGCTCTTTGAGTCTTTATAGTTCTCCTTTACATCTATAGATAGCGTGCGGCCTTTTTTGGAAAACTTTTTGCGATACAGTAAATCGGCATTGATGAACTCGGCTGTTGATGTGCTGGTAATAGTACGATTGTTGGTGTACAAAGGTATCAGGGCATCGGCCACGCCCAGCGTTGTTATCGTATTATATACCGACTTTGTTTGCCCTGTTTTATAACCAGCATCCATGCTTAGCTTTAAGGAATTATTGGTGTCTATTTTCCATTCGTACATTATGTCAAACGCATGGCGGTCTGTTTTGCTGTACTGCGTTTTCGCCATATTGCTAATGTTGCTTGAATCGCCGTTCAGCTTATATAGCGTAGTGGTGTTTCCTGCTATATCCACTTGTTGCTGGCCATACCTGTAGTTGGTGGCTATGTGACTTTTATCGTCATTCCATTTGTCGGCAAAGTGTACCCCGGCTGTAGCGGTCTGCGGCAGACCCTCGCCTGAATACTTCCCGTCCCATCCGCCAAAATCCTCATCGCTGTTGTTCCAGGTAGTTATCGTTCCGCCGTCATCGGTGATCTCGGTAGAGCCGTTGCCACTGCTGAATTTGTCCTTATCCTGCCAGCTTAGCCCTATCTTGTCTGTGTTTGAAAAAATACCGAAAACAGATATTTGCCGTTTCCCTTCAAATGCATTGAGCATCGCCTGTTCCTGGTAATATTGGTCAGTTCCGGCACCTACGTCAATCTTGCCAAAATAACCCTTCTTGCTGTTTTCTTTCAGTTGCAGGTTTATGGTCTTAGTCTTTTGCCCGTCATCTATGCCTGTAAATTCTGCCTGATCGCTTTTCTTGTCAAATACCTGTACTTTGTCCACCACATTCGATTGCAGCCCTTGCGTTACCACTTTGGGATCGTCAGAGAAAAACTCTTCTCCATCCACCAGTATTTTTTGCACTGTTTCGCCCTGTGCGGTTATCTGCCCGTTCTTATCCACCTGTATGCCCGGCAGCCTTTTCAGCAGGTCTTCCACCGTAGCGCCTTCGCGCACTTTAAAGCTGTCCGCTACATATTCCGTAGTGTCTCCCTTTATCTTTATTGCCGCCAATTGCCTGGTGATCACAAACGTTTGCAGCAGTTGCGTTTTGGAGATCATGGGCAGAACGCCAAGATCGGTTGTTGCAGCGTTAATGTTTATCACATCCACATAATCGGCAAAGCCCGGGAAAGTGACGCGAAATATATACTTGCCCTTTGCTGCGGCTTTTATTTCAAAACTGCCATCGGGCCGGGAACGGGCATAGGACTCTATTGCGGAATCGGAGGTCCGCACCAGTACCACTGACGCCCGGTGCAGCATTATGCTATTCATGGTATCGGCAATACTGCCTTTTACCGTAAATACCTGCGACCAGCCATTGGGGGCAATGCACAGAACCAGCAGGATAGAGAACAGGTATTTCATGCAAAGTGTGTGTAAGTTTTTAGAAAGCAGATACTATCGCTTCATAAAGCAACAACAAAAACTTTGTAAATGCCTACATACCAAGGGGTATATAAATGGGCAATTCACAATAATTAACATTCTTTTAGGTCAGCACTTTATTTCAGTGCGCTCATCTGGGTATGATAAACCAGAGGCCGGTCGTGTACTACCGGGTAACCAAGCGATTCATAAATGTAATCTTGCGCGGTTGTACGCACATTGAGCTTATTGATCTTTACATTAGATCCCGATGGATTTACGCGGTTAGATAAAAACACGAATACGATACCTGTTGCGGGATCTGCCCATACACAGGTGCCGGTAAAGCCCTGGTGACCGAAGGCAAGAGCACTGCAACGCTCTCCTGCGGGTCCACCATTATCTTCATCTGGTGTTGGCTTATCAAAACCCAGCCCTCTGTGGCTTATCTTGCTGTTGTATGCTGTGAACAGGTCAACCGTTGATTCTTTAAAATACCGCTTGCTACCATAGACGCCTTTATTCATCAGCATCTGGAAGATAGCAGCCACATCATGGGCGGATGCAAATACTCCGGCATGGCCGCCCACGCCGCCCAGCATGGCCGCTCCCGGGTCGTGCACATAGCCATGCAATCGCTGCATTCTGAAGGTTATTTCTTGCTCAGTTGGGGCTATCTGCGAAGTATCAAATTTAGTCAGTGGATTGTATGTGATCCTTTTCAGACCCATCGGTTTGTAAAACTCATCGTCAGCGTATTTATCTATCGTCTTGCCGGTGATCTGGTGCACTATTTCTGCGAGAAAATAAAAGTCAAGATCGCTATATACCATCTTACCGGCATTGTCAAGCGGGCTTGCATATATCCTGCTCCACATGGTATCTAAGTAGTCATTGCGGAGATACACATTTCTGGCTACCTCTACGTTAAAGCCAGCCGATGGGTTTTTTCGGTACAGGTTGGTTTTCAGCATACCATCATCGTCAACCGCTTCTTTATAAAACGGTATCCACCCCCTGAGCCCGGCCTGGTGCAGTAGTATATCCCTTATGTGCAGCCCCGCTTTATTGGTGCCCCTCGCCTGCGGCAGATAATCGCCAATGGTTTTGTCAAGGCCCAGTTTTCCTTGCTCATACAGGCGCATTACCGCAAGCGTGGTCGCCAGCACCTTAGTACACGATGCCATATCATACAGCGTGTTGGTGTCCACCTTCTGTTTCTTTTCGTAGGTCATGTACCCAAATGCTTTATCATAAAACACCTTGCCATTTTTAGCGGCCAGCACGCGACATCCCGGGAAAACCCCATCGGCAATATCCCGCGCCATAAACATGTCCAGCCGGTCCAGCGCTTTCTGTTCTATCACCCCAGCTTCGGTTGGATAAAATACCTTTGTCAGTTCGTTAGATGGTTCTTTTAGTATCGCAACCGGCCGCGCCGGCGCCGGGCAAATACTATGATTGCCTATGCACGATGTTACCGGCAATTTCCCCTTAGCTTTTATTTTTTTCATCAACACCTCGGCAACAATTTTTTCGGTAAGTGTGTCGTCTTCATAAGCCACCATCATGGAGTTTACACCGCACATGTACTGCATGGCATAAGCATTGCCCAGCAGCACCACCATCACATTATTACGGCAGCCTGCCTGCTCCAGGAAACTAAGTGCTGCATCGTTCAGCCCATAGTTATTGCCGGGGGTAAAATTGAGGTTGTGAATGGCTATTATGGTAGCATCGTACTTGTCTATGTTGTTAAGTATCTTTTGTGCGCTGTCCATACCCGAACCCTTGGGTAGCCAGGCGGCTTTTGAGTTATAGAACTGGTCGTGTAGCTCGGTAAAAAGCGGGGTTGATTTATTAGCGTTAATGCCCACATACCCAATGCGCATGTTTTCGTTTATTTTATTCAGCACCTGGTTATCATCTTTTACCAGCGTTATGGCGGCCCGTGCCACGGCGGTGCGAATTGGTTCTATGGACTGGTTGAGGTCGTTGGTAATATTTTCAGGGTCTATATCTTTCCACCTGGCAAGCCCGGCATCAAACTTTGCAGCAAGTATTTTTTTTACACTTGTTTCTAAGGCTGTTTTCGGAATGATACCGCTGTCTATGGCATTCTTTATCTTTTGGATAGATGCAGGCACTTCCTGCGAAAACAGCAAGATGTCATTGCCAGCCTCAAACGCCCTCAGGTCGGCCTCGCCCGCGGGGAAGTATTTTGTAACCCCCTTCATATCCATAGCATCGGTAACCACAAGACCATCAAAGCCCAGTTTATTTTTAAGCAGGCCGGTAACGGTATTCTTCGATAATGTTGTAGGCACATTTTGTGCAGTGTCTAATGCCGGTACCTCTAGGTGGGCCACCATCACGCTTTTCACGCCTGCAGCTATCATCTGTTTAAAAGGAAGTAGTTCCAGGGTATCTAATTGTGCCAGGGTGTTGGGTATCACGGGCAGCTCGTTGTGTGAGTCAACACCGGAGTTGCCATGCCCCGGAAAATGCTTGGCACATGCCATAACCCCGTTCCTTTGCAGCCCATGCATATATGCAACACCGAGGCGCGATACCCACATTTTATTTTCACCAAAAGAGCGGGAGTTGATCACCGGGTTTTCGGGATTGTTATTCACGTCAACCACCGGCCCAAAGTCAATGTTCACGCCAAGCCGCTTGCATTGCGCCGCAATGGCGGCACCGGTTCTGTACACAAGGCCGGTATCCCTGGTAGCGCCGAGCATCATCTCCCGTGGAAAATTCTTTACGCTATCCAACCGCATACCTATGCCCCATTCCGCATCCATACCTATCAGTAGCGGGGTTTGCGCCATGTGCTGGTACTTGTTGGTAAGATTGGCCTGCCGCCCGGCTCCGCCCTGCATAAATATGAGGCCACCCACCTGGTGGGCGTTCAGGAGAATGGTAATAAGCTCTTCGTTATAGTTTTTACCACCCGAATAGGCTGCTACCATGAATAACTGCCCTATGCGTTCTTCCTCATTCAGCTTATCAAACACACTGTCCACCCAATGGTTTTTAGCGGCGTTAACATCGGCTTGTTTCCATTTATTTTTTGGTTGTGCAAGGGAGTTGGCGGCAACTATCAGTGTAATAAATACTGCCAAAGAAGTTTTGCAGGATACGCTCATTAAACAAAAATAATGTTATTGAAGATAATATCGTTTTTTAGAACGCGAAAGTTTGGGATCACACCGAATTTTTGTGAGTTACGTTTATAAAAAGGTAAATTATTTTACAGTCGAAAAGGTACTATGAAAAAAATTAAAATGGTTGTGGAACAAACAAAACAGGATATTGTGCATATGCCAGTAAGTGTCCTGTTTTTACTACAGGAAATGACATTTCCGAGTTAAATGCAAATATGCTTGACGCCCTTAACCTCCATTTTGAAGATGATAAAACCTGTAACCGAAAGTGATATTAAAGTATCACATTTGGATGTATAAATTTATTCTAATCATTACCTATTTTTGTTTATGCCTACTTCAGATAATAATAGTAATTTTGATGTAATAAGCGTAAAACATGAACTACAAAATCTCATTCAGGGAAATGGCGGACAGGGGCAGGAAAATCTTATCCAAACAACAGCCCGTTACCTTAGAGGAGGCAAAGAGCCAAGTGCTTCATCTCAAAAAATGGAGTTCTCAAAAGAGTAAGAAGCAAAGGGTTTAGAAGGTATTTTTTGTAATTTTATGATGGTTTTATGTTGAATTTATAAAATGAATTTTATGTCATTAAATTATCTTTCAGACAGCGCGGGTGAAACGATAGCGGTGCAAATACCTATTGACGATTGGAAAAAGATCAAAAATAAATACCCTGATGTGGATGATCTTGAAGGCGATTTACCCCAATGGCAAAAAGATATGATAGACAGAAGGCTAAAAATTATAGAGAATGATCCTCAATCTATTCTGGACATAGAGGGATTATTTGATGAATTAGACAAAGAAATCGACTGATCTATGCCTTACCTGTTGACCTATTTCAAAGAGGCTAAAGATGATATAAATGAAGCTAAAATCTGGTATCACAGCCAACAAAAAGGACTTGAGAAGAGATTTGCAGAAGATGTCAAAAAAGCCATCGTAAGATTAAAACTTAACCCATACATCCATGCGATCCGTTACAAAAAAAATCGCGTTGCTCACCCCGATGTCTTTCCGTATTCCATACATTTTTACGTAGATGAGGTAATGAAACGGATTGTAATAATTGGTGTTGCGCACAATAGCCGAAATTTTGACTTTTTGAAACAACGTGAATAGCATTCTGCTTATTTATAGGATATTACTAAGTAATCACCTCACCTCGCATCAAAATCTATCACCACTCTTTCTGTGCGCGGATGGCTCTGGCAAGTAAGTACATAGCCCTGGTTTAGCTCATGTTGGTCCAGCGCATAGTTCACTTCCATTTCCACTTCTCCTTCCAGCACCTTTGCACGGCATGTGCAGCATACACCGCCCTTGCAGGCATAGGGCAGGTCGGCGCCGCTTCGTAGCGCTGCGTCAAGTATGCTTTCACCATTAAGAATACCGAAAAGAAACATAAAGAATACGTTGCCTTTGCTG